>NZ_DFRG01000196.1:14794-15121 GCF_002378135.1 Thioclava sp. UBA3469 | reverse complement strand
AAAAAAGCGGGGCCGAAGCCCCGCCTGTCTATTCCATCTGAGATGCTCTCACTTGCTGTGCAAAAGCTGATCCATCTCGCGCGCGGGACGGTCGCAGCCCGCCTCGCCGACGATCTTCGCGGGCACCCCGGCCACGGTCTTGCAGCACGGCACGTCTTCCAGCACCACCGAGCCCGCCGCGATCCGGCTGTAATCGCCGACATGGATATTGCCGAGCACTTTCGCGCCAGCCCCGATCAGCACCCCATTGCCGATCTTCGGGTGACGCTCTTCGTCTTCCTTACCGGTCCCGCCAAGCGTCACCGAATGCAGCATCGAGACATTGTC
>NZ_DFRG01000196.1:12960-14479 GCF_002378135.1 Thioclava sp. UBA3469 | reverse complement strand
CAGCATCGAGACATTGTCGCCCACGACAGCCGTTTCGCCGATCACGATCGAATGGGCATGGTCCATCATGATGCCGCGCCCGATCTTCGCGCCGGGATGGATATCCACGCCGAACAGCTCGGAGGTCCGCATCTGCACGAAATAAGCCATGTCGCGGCGACCGTTCGTGAACAGCCAATGCGCGATCCGGTAGCTTTGCAGCGCCTGAAACCCCTTGAAGAACAACAGCGGCTGGATCAGCCGGTGGCAGGCCGGGTCGCGCTCGTGCACGGCCACCAGATCGGCCCGCGCCGCCTGCCCCAAGGCGGGATCGGCAGCAAAGGCTTCCTCGGCGATCTCACGCAGAAGCTGCTCGCTCATCTCCGCCGAGGCCAGTTTCATCGAGAAACGATAGGCCAGCGCCCGTTCGAGCGTCGGGTGATGCAAGAGCCCGGCATGGATCAAGGCCCCCAGAAGCGGCTCGTCACGCACCGCAGCCCGCGCCTCGTCGCAAATCTGCGTCCAGACCGGATCGACGGTGGTAACCTTGGCCATCTGCTTGTTCATCGGATTACTCCCTCTTCGCGCGCAAGAACTTAACACATAGGCTTTCCGGCGAATAGAGGAAGGGGCGTTTTGTCATTTCGCTTAAGGGGCTGTCGCGTCAAACGCCACGCGGCTATCCCCGCACAGACACAGCCCAGCGCGCGCAGATAGCGCGGATCGCCCGGCCCGGCTTTCGCCCGCGGCAAACCCAGCGCCATGCTCAGGACCGAGCCGTTCTCCCAGTGCGGATGCGCGCGGCGGAAGCGCTTGCAATAGAGGTCCGCCGCGTGAACCCGGTCGAGGAGTCGCTGAAGCTGGTCCGGACGCTGCTCATCGGGCCAAAGCATCACCACCCGCGCCAGCGTCGTCAGATCGCCGTCCAGCACCGCGCGCATCTCACCCCGTCCAGGTCAGCCGCGCCGGCAGTCCCGGCCCGAAGACATCCGAGATCTGCACCACCTCGAAGCTCGGCGCGCCGATCATCCCGTCGTCGGCACGCTCTGCCGCGCCATAGGTCCAATCCGGCGCGCTCACGATCACCTCGCGCCGGATCTCCTGCCCCTCGAGCACCCGCACCCGGTAGCGCTCCGACACCTCGCCCAAAGGCACATCGAGCGCCTCCCAGTCGTCGCCCCCGATCCGCGTCCGCCGCACCCAACTCAGCCGCAGATCACCGCCCAGCGCCTGCGCGCGCAAATGACAGGGCGACAAGGGCCGCAGCCCGATGCCCGCAAAGGCTTGAACCGTATGAATATAGGACGGGTCATCATAGCCGCGACCGGCAGGCCCCACCCGGTAGTGACGCGCCTGATTACGCGCCGACGGCGGCACCTCGATCTGGCGCGGCGTCCCGTCGAGCAGCACGACGACCGAACCTTCCGGCCACGCACCGGGCATCAGCGCATCGCTCCCAGCCTGCCCGCGCAATCGCAAAGAGACGTCCCAGACGCCCGGCTCCACCGGCTCGGCGGCCCGGAACTGGAACACCTCCCAG
>NZ_DFRG01000196.1:0-12650 GCF_002378135.1 Thioclava sp. UBA3469 | reverse complement strand
ACGGAACTGGAACACCTCCCAGCGATCAGACGAGCCATCCCCGATCGCCATCGCGTTCAGTCCCGCCAGCACACCTTCTTCGCTCACGCTCTCCAAGGCCCCCGACAGCATCTTCACGCGCAGGCTCGGCCCGCGATCCCAGAGCCCGCTCTGCGCATGCGGCAAGATCGTCTGCGTCACCCCAATCGCCGCTTGCGTCTCGATCCTGGTATTCAGCGCATAGCCCGCATCCTCGAGCGCGGAATACAAAGCTGCCGCCCCCGGCCAAGGGCTGGCCGTCACCGCCAGATGCGGCGCATACGGGTCTTCCGCGCCTGTCAGCAAGGGCAAATCAAGGAATACCGGTGTGACCGGCACAGGCGGCGTGAAGCTCTCGATCCGCGCCACCTCGTCGGTTTCTTCCGAGGCCTCATAGATCCCCAGCTCGACCCGGACCGCTTCCACGCGGATCGCCTCGGCGCGCTCCATCCGGTCGATCCGGTAGCGCCGCGCACCCTCCTCGGTCTGCAGCAGCACGACATCCCCCGGCCCTAGCCACCCCATCGACGGCGGAAGCGTGAACTGCGCCGTATCGCGCGCCACCCGCGCCTCCGAGAGCCAGCGGTTCACGACACGCATTCCCTCCGCCCGCGTCAGCGCCAGGGGCGCCTCGCTCGCAGAGGCGGGGCCGTTTTCCTCGTCGGGGAAAATCGCCTCCACGGCGCGGGCCTCGAAGCTACCATCGGCCTCGACATAGGCCAGTCGTACGCGCCCCGCGATCTCCGCCTCCGGCGCACGGCGCGTCTCAAGGCTCTGATCGTCGCCATCCAGCGCCAGCAGCGGAGGCGCCACCTCCGCATCGACCGACGCATCACGCATCCGGAACACCAACTCCCCGTCGCGCTCCACCGCATCGAAACCGTAGATCAGGCTCAGCGACTGCAGCGCACCGCGCGGTGTGATCCCCCCGGGCATCGCATATCCGCGCACCACCCCATGCAACGCGCTCACATCGAACACCTCGACCCCCGCGAGCGCACAAATCTCGCCCACGACATGCGCCAGAGGCTGTGCTGTCGCCCGCCCCGAGATCCAATGCCCCCGTGCGTAGTTCGCCGCGTCGTCCCATACCTCCGGCAGACCGGGAAATTGCGGATAGGGTCGGACATCCCACGCCCAGACATGGGCGCGCGCCATATCCACCATCGTCCCGCCGTAATATTCCGAGAGCGGATTGTTGGCCGCATCCCCCCAATATTCGGTCATCGCCCGCAGATATTGCATCTGGATGTAATCATCGCGCCGCCCATCCGAGTAATGCGGCAGCGCGCTTTCCGAGCTTTTCGGATCGAGGAACTTGTTCGGCTCGTTCGTCCCCTTGTCGATGGCCGCACAACCCATTTCATCGACCCAGGCCGCGTCGAATTGCGGGCCGCGCAGCGCCTCGGGCTCATAGGCCGAGAAGGCCTGCGCCGTCGCCCCGTTCGGCCAGACGAGCCGCCGTCTTCCCGCTTCCCAATCGGGCCTGCGGTCGGGCGGAGAGCAGGCCAAGATCCCGCTCTCCCCCATCACCATCACATCGCGCACCTGATCGAAGGTCTCGCCGACCAGCGCCACGCGCCGCGCCTTCCCGGGGTCGAGCGGGCGTGCGCCTTCCACCTGCGCACGCACCCACTCGGCCCCGGCCCGCGTCTTGCCCGCGCCGCGTCCGCCCATGATCACCCAGGACTTCCAATCCCCTTCGGGCGGAAGCTGATGATCCAACGCCCAGAACTCGAAGATCCAGGGCAGCGCGAGCAATGCATTGTCGTCGAGCCCGTCGAGAAACGCCTCGACGCTCTCAGGCGTCGCGGAGGCGAGCCAGGCGGCGCCCGATTTCAGCTCTGGCGGCATCGAAGTCGAGCGCGCCATCGCGTCCGGCGGCGACACCTGCCAGCTGTCTGCGGAGTTTCTCGACACGAGATCGCTCCTCCATCACCAAATGAAAAGCGGTGCGGAGGTCCTTGACCGCCTGCACCGCCGCTTTCGCCTCGGATATGTCGCCGCGCCGCACCCCCTGCAGCGCCTGCGCCAGCTCCTCGGCCACGTCCCGATAGAGCGCTTCGGTCTGATCCAGAAGATCGACCGGCGCCCCCGCCTCATTCACTTTGTTGTCTTGCATCACTGACGAACCCACCCGTTCCAAGTTGGTCCGTTCGAGAGACATGAAAAAACGCCGTCGGGTTTCCCCGCGGCGCTTGCCCACTTCTCCTAGCATGTCAAATCTCTACTCGAGAGCGTTCGCAAAGTCAAGCTCTAAATTCTGGGTTGTGCACTCCAGTCAAAAAAGAACCCCGGCGAAAACCGGGGTTCTTTCTGATTTATCAGTTGCTTGACGCATCTTCCTGACGCTGTTTCTCGATCTCGCGCCACTTCGCTACGTTCTTGTTATGCTCCTCGATCGTGCTCGAGAACGCATGTCCGCCGGAGCCATCGGCCACGAAGAACAGGTAGTCGGTCGAATCGGGATGCATCGCCGCCTCGATAGCCGCCTTGCCCGGATTCGCGATCGGTCCGGGCGGCAACCCGTCGATGACATAGGTGTTGTAGGGCGTCGCCTTGCGCAGCTCGGACTGGCGCAGACCGCGGCCCAGCACACCCTTGCCTTCGGTCACGCCGTAGATCACCGTCGGGTCGGTCTGCAGACGCATCCCCTTCTCGAGGCGGTTGATGAAGACGCTCGCCACTTCCGGGCGCTCTTCAGGCACACCGGTTTCCTTCTCGACGATCGACGCCATGGTCAGCGCCTGCTGCGGATTGTCATAGGGCAGCCCCTCGGCACGTCCGTCCCAAGCGGCCGCGAGGATCTTCGACTGGCGATCGGCCATCAGATCGATCAGTGCCTGCCGGTCGGCGCCGCGCGTCACCTCGTAGCTGTCAGGTGCGAGCGTGCCTTCGCCCGGCACCCCGTCGATCTTGCCCGACAGGAAGCTCGCTTCCTGCAGCCCCTGCACGATCTGCCAGCTGGTCACGCCGTCGACCACCGTCACGCGGGTGCGGACATCGACGCGGTCGGCCTTGTCCTCGAACCCTTCGGGCGGTTTCTCGCTCTCGGGATTGTATTCCGCGACCTTCTGATAATCGCCCGTGGTCGGGTCCAGCTCGCGCAGCAGCACTTCGTTGCCGTTCACCCCGATCCGGAACACCAGTTCCGAGCCGCAGGTCGACGGACCACCCGCGGTGATCTGCCCGACGATGGACTGCATCGAGGCGTTCGGCTCGATCAGGTAGGAGCCGAATTTCAGCTTGTCGGCCTTTTCCTCATATTGCGCGCCCGTGCGGAACAGATAGGAGGACGAGATCGCCCCCTTGTCTTTCAGAGTAGACGACACGCCCTGCAGGCTTTCGCCCGGCGCGACGCGCAGACACATCGCCTCGGCCAGCGGTCCGGGCTCGACATATTGGTTCTTCGCCCAAGCGACCAAACCGCCGAGCGCGACGAGAATGACGATCAGCAGCGTCAGGAAATTCGAGACGATGTTACGCCACATCAGCTATCCACCTTGCCCATCACGAGGCTCGCATTGGTGCCACCGAAGCCGAAGCTGTTGGACAGCGCGACGTCGATCTTGCGCTTGACCGCAGCCTTCGGCGCGAGGTCGATCACAGCCTCTTCCGGCGGATTTTCCAGGTTCAGCGTCGGCGGTGCGATCTGGTCGCGGATCGCGAGGATCGAGAAGATCGCCTCCACAGCGCCCGCAGCCCCCAGAAGGTGGCCCACCGAGGACTTGGTCGAGCTCATCGTGGCTTTCGAGGCCGCATCGCCCAGCAGGCGCTGCACCGCGCCCAGCTCGATCACGTCGGCCATGGTCGAAGTGCCATGCGCGTTGATGTAATCCACCTGATCGGGGTTCAGATCGGCACGCTCCAGTGCAGCTTTCATCGCGCGGAAGCCGCCATCGCCATCTTCGGACGGCGCGGTGATGTGATAGGCGTCGCCCGACAGGCCATAGCCCAGCACTTCGGCATAGATCTTCGCGCCGCGCGCCTTGGCGTGCTCGTATTCCTCCAGCACGACGCAGCCCGCGCCCTCGCCCATCACGAACCCGTCGCGATCGGCATCCCACGGACGGCTCGCAGCTTCCGGCTCGTTGCCGCGCTTCGTGGACAGCGCCTTGCACGCGTTGAAGCCCGCGATGCCAATCTCCGAAATCGGGCTTTCCGCGCCGCCTGCGACCATCACATCGGCATCGCCCAGCATGATCAGACGCGCGGCATCGCCAATCGCATGCGCGCCGGTCGAACAGGCGGTGACGACCGCATGGTTCGGGCCCTTGAAGCCGAAGCGGATCGAGACCTGCCCCGAGACGAGGTTGATCAGCGCCCCCGGAATGAAGAACGGGCTGACGCGGCGAACGCCCTTTTCCTTGATCAGAACGGCCGTATCCGCGATCGAGCTGAGGCCGCCGATCCCCGAGCCGATCATCACACCGGTGCGCAGACGGCTTTCCTCGTCCTGCGGCTCCCAGCCGGAATCCTTCACCGCCTGCGTCGCCGCGGTCATCCCGTAGAGGATGAAATCGTCGACCTTGCGCTGCTCTTTCGGCTCCATCCAGTCATCGGCATTGAACGTGCCGTCGGACCCGTCGCCCAGCGGAATCTCGCAGGCGTATTTCGTGGTCACATTGGACGCATCGAAGCGCGAGATCGTCCCCGCCCCCGATTGTCCCGCGATAAGCCGCGACCAGGTCTCCTCGACGCCGCAAGCCAGCGGCGTGACCATTCCCAGACCCGTGACTACTACCCGACGCATGCCCGACCTCTTTCTCAGCCAAATATCTTGGCAGACCTGATACACGGGGGCGCGCAAAGGCGCAATCATAACCCATTGCGACAGGCGGGTTACCGTTCAGGACGGACGGCGCGTGAGGGGGCTAGCATTGCGGGGCGCGAACCGGTTCAGTCTGCCGTGCCGGGAGCGTCGGCACAGCCGTAGGCGCCCGCCCCGCGCTCAGAGGCGGCAGCGTCAGCGCGGTGCAGCGCATCTGAGCGGTGGGCGGCGCCAGCAACACCCGGTCGCGCCCGCCATTCTTCGCCGCGTAGAGCGCCCCGTCGGCGCGCGCATAGAGGCTCCGCAGCTCCTCGCCGCGCTCCCATTCGGCCACCCCGATCGAGACAGTGACCTGCAGCGCCGCGCCGTACTGATCCTCGAAACGCAGTCCCGCCACACAGGCGCGCAGCCGCTCCGCCACTTCGAGCGCCTCGACCAGCCCCGCCCCCGGCAGGATCACCGCGAATTCCTCGCCGCCGACCCGCGCCATCGTATCCTCCAGCCGCAGCTGCGCCCGCATCGCCCGCGCCGTGCGGCGCAGAACGCGATCACCCAGAGAATGCCCGCCCAGATCGTTGATCTGCTTGAAATGGTCGAGGTCGACCATCAGCGCCGTGAAAGGCACCTGCTCGCGCATCCCCTGCGTGTAATACTGCGCGAAACGTCGCCCGAGCATCTCCCGGTTGAACAGCCCCGTCAGCCCGTCGCGCATCGCCCGGTTCACCAGTTCCCGCTCGGCCTTGCGCCGCGCATGATCCACCCGCTCCAGTGACACGGCCATCAGGATGATCAGCCCGATATTCACCCCCACGATGGTCGCGACCAGCAACAGCAGCTCCGCGCGCACCTGACTCCCCTGATCGCTGAGCAGATAGAACGTGCCCAGCAGGAAGGGCGCGACGACCCCCAGAAGCATCTGCGCCCGTGCCTGCCGCCCCGAGGCATGCTCGTTGAGCAGCACCCGCATCACCCCACGATCGCTGCGGCAGATGAGCCCCGCATAGGCGAGACACATGATCGCCAGCGCCGCCCCGATCGACACGCCCTCCGCCAGCCGACTGGTCGCGATACTGTGCGACAGCAGGTACATCAAAGCCCCGCCGAACACCGTCAGATAGGCAATCGTTCCAAACAGATAAGCGCCCGCCTCCAGCGCGAAGAACCCCGCCGCCGTAATCCCCAAGAGCGCGGCCGCGCCTCCCCCGATCGCCCCCGCGCCGCTCAGGTCATAGACCTCCGCAAAGTTCGAGAACAGGCACAACAACAGCGTTCCCGCCGCCAGCCCGCGCGCCACATTCGGCGCCTCGCGCCGAAAAGCAATCGCGCCCGCCATCGCCAGAATGGCCAGCGCCGTCCACGCGCCCATCGCGTTCCACGACGTGAGCGCGCGCACGACCATATCCTCGCCCGACAGCGCGGTGGCCATCTGCGCCAGCAGAGCCAACCCCGCAAGCGCGGCGGCGAAAACCAAAAGAGGACGGATCAGAACCCGAGCCCGGCGAAACACAGACATAACGTGACCTCAACTGCGCGGGCAGAAGGGCATTTTACATAAGCACCCGCGACCTCTCCAAGGGACGCCTAATTCGTTAACGAAGGGTTAACAGCCGCGCGGGCACGATTGCACTTTCGGTCAGGTCTTCGCGAATTGCACAGATTTTTCATCCGGATAGCGCATTAAAACGTCATGCCGCGGCGGCCCGTGTCCCAGCGTGGACTGGATCAACGCCACCTGCTCGGGCGCGAAAGCGGGCAGCTTCACAGCGCCTTCCGCCGCCATGAGTCGCCCCAGCCGCAGCAAATCCCCCGGGCTCGCACGCTTGCCGAACCGCGCCAGGGTGACATGCGGACGAAACCGGCGCCGCGGCAGGTCGATCTCCGCCAGACGCGCGGCGCCCATCACCGCGCGGTGCCAACGGTCGAGGTTGGGATCGGCCTGCACACTCAGCACCAGCGCCTCCGGTCGCGCGGCACTGCCGAAAATCTCCAGCCCCGCCAGCACCACCTCCGGCCCGGGCGCCCAGTCGATGGCCCGCAGCCCCTCGTCCAGCGCCTCGAGCTGGCCTGCGTCGATCTCGTCGAGAAAGGCCAGCGTCAGATGCAGGTTCTCGGGCTGCACGATCCGACCCGCGCCGAGCGCCTGCTGCAACCGCTCGATGGCCTCGATTTGCGCCTCGGGCAGCTCGATCGCGACGAAACTCCGCATCTTCCCTCCCCCGAACGCACGCGCGCTTCGCGCAAAAGAAAAGCGGCGCTCCGGTTCCCCGAAGCGCCGCTCTTAACTCTCTCTCAGCGTCAGCCGTAAAAGGCTTACTGCGCTTCCGAGATGAATTTCACCGCATCGCCGACGGTCTGAATGTTCTCGGCGGCGTCATCGGGGATCTCGATGCCGAACTCTTCTTCAAAGGCCATGACCAGCTCGACCGTGTCGAGGCTGTCCGCACCGAGGTCGTCGATGAACGAGGCGCTCTCAGTGACCTTGTCCTCTTCCACGCCGAGATGCTCCACGACGATCTTCTTCACGCGATCAGCGATGTCGCTCATGTCAATTCCTCAAAGTTTATAGGGCCTAGCCCGTTCATGCTTGCTCGAATACGAGCGTCTCAACCCGCGCGCCCCGGGTCAACCCGAAGACCGCAATTCAGAGCCGTGGCTTTTACGCCCGGCCCGTCTGCAGCGCTCTTAGCGATTGCCGTGGCCCATGGCAAGACGTTTCTCTATCCTATCAAAGGCCTTCGTGCCCTAGGGTCACAAAGACGTCAGGCCATCGTCCCGCCACCATTGACGTGCAGCACCGCACCGGTGACGTAGCCCGCCTCGGGACTTGCGATGTAGCGCACCGCAGCCGCGATTTCTTCCGGCGTGCCCATGCGCCCGGCCGGGATGCCCGACAGGATCGCGTCCTTCTGAGCTTCGGTGAGCTTTTCCGTCATCGGCGTCTCGATGAAGCCCGGCGCCACGCAGTTCACCGTCACGCCGCGCGTCGCGACTTCCTGCGCGAGCGATTTCGACGCGCCGACAAGACCCGCCTTGGCGGCCGCATAGTTCACCTGACCGGGATTGCCGGTCTGCCCGACGACGGAGGTGATGTTGATGATCCGGCCCCAGCGCGCTTTCATCATCGGGCGGAGAACCGCACGCATCAGGCGGAACGCCGCCGTCAGGTTCACGTCGATCACCGATTGCCAATCCTCGTCCGACATCCGCATCGTCAGCTGGTCCCGCGTGATGCCGGCATTGTTCACGAGGATATCCAAGCCGCCCATCGCCTCGATCGCCGCTTTCGGCAGCGCCTCGACCGATTCAGGGTCGCTCAGATTCGCCGGGCAGACATACGCGCCCTCGCCCAGCTCGGCAGCCAGTGCCTCGAGCGGCTCGACCCGCGTGCCCGACAGTGCCACCGACGCACCGCCCGCATGGAGGGCCCGCGCGATCTCTGCGCCGATCCCGCCAGAAGCCCCGGTGATAAGCGCGCGTTTGCCTTTCAGATCGAACATCATGCTACCTCATATCTAAGTTGGCGCTCTCTTAGCAGCGAAAGCGCCGTTAGGGAACTCTAAGTGCTACACGCCATGGTTGCGCACATCGGGGCGACAGCCCATCGCGATCACAAACGTATGAAAAAGCCGACCAATTCGCTTTCGAACCGGTCGGCCTGCGCTTCCTCTTGACGAAAATATCCCAGGGGGTCCGGGGGAGGATCCCCCGGCGCAGCCCTCAGCCCTTCAGCGCGGCGATATCCTCCGGCGTGCCGACCGCGCGGCAGGTCACCTCTTTCGCGATCCGGCGGATCATGCCCGACAGCGCCTTGCCCGCGCCGATTTCCCAGATTTCGTCGACGCCCTGACCGGCCATCCACGCCACGCTCTCGCGCCAGCGCACCGAGCCCGTGACCTGCTCGACCAGCAGCTCGCGGATCAGGGCCGGGTCGCTCACCGCCTCGGCGCGCACATTGGCGACCAGCGGCACCACCGGCGCCTTGATCTCGACGCCCGCCAGCGCGGCATCCATCGCATCGGCTGCGGGCTGCATCAGCGCGCAGTGGAACGGGGCGGAGACCGGCAGCATCACGGCCCGTTTCGCGCCCGCTTCCTTGGCGAGCACCGTGGCGCGTTCGACCGCCGCCTTGTCGCCCGAGATCACGACCTGGCTCGGATCGTTATCGTTGGCCGCCTGGCACACCTCGCCCTGCGCGGCTTCGGCAGCGACTTTGGACGCGGCCTCGAAATCGAGCCCGAGGATCGCGGCCATCGCGCCCACGCCCACCGGCACAGCCGATTGCATCGCATCGCCGCGCACGCGCAGCAGGCGCGCGGTGTCGGCGAGGCTCAGCGAACCCGCCGCGCAAAGCGCCGAATATTCGCCCAGCGAGTGACCCGCGACATAGGCCGCATCGGTGACCGCATAGCCTTCGGCCTCCAGCGCGCGCAAAGCCGCGATCGAGGTCGCCATCAGCGCGGGCTGCGCGTTGGCGGTCAGCGTCAGCTCGTCCTGCTCGCCTTCCCAGATGAGCGTGCTCAGCTTTTGCCCGAGCGCCTCATCGACCTCTTCGAACACCGCTTTCGACGCGGGATAGGCGTCGGCCAATGCCTTGCCCATGCCGATGACCTGTGCGCCCTGACCGGGGAATACGAATGCGCGGCTCATGCCTGATCCTCCTGATTGATCTTTGGTTTCCCTTAGCGAGAAGGGCGCGGCGGGGCAAGTTCGCTGCCCCTCTCCCCCCTCAAGCCTTACCGATGATCCGCGCCGGGTTACCCGCGACCGTAGCGCCCGCAGGCACGTCGCGCGTCACGACAGCCCCCGCACCGATCAACGCGCCATCGCCCACCGTGATACCCGGCAGAAGGATCGCGCCGCCGCCGATCCAGACATCTTCGCCGATCCGCACGGGCCGTCCGAATTCCAGCCCCGTCCGGCGCGCCTCCGGATCGCGGGGATGATCTGCGGTCAGGATCTGCACCTTCGGCCCGATCTGCGTCCGATCGCCGATCGTGACCGCGACCACATCGAGAATGACACAGCCGAAATTCAGGAAGACCCCGGCCCCGAGCCGGATATTGCTGCCGTAATCGCAATGAAATGGCGGGCGAATGCGCGCGCCCTGCCCCACGTCCGCGAATAGCTCCGTCAGCAGCGCGTGGCACTCTTCGGCACTGTGCCCGACGGTGGCGTTGAACCGATCCATCCACGCTGCGGCCCGGGCCACATCGGCTTCGATCTCCGGCCCCTCGGCGCGATACAGCTCGCCCGCCAGCATCTTGTCCTTCTCAGAGCGCATGATCCCTCCCCTCCCATCGCCGGACGATCCTGCCCCAGCCGCGCGCAAAGAAAAAGGGGCGCTGGATGCGCCCCTTCTCCTCAGTCCAGTTCGAGATGCGCGACCCCGTCGGAGCGCCGCCCGATCGAGCGCCCATCCGCGCCGATCGTCGCACGTACGCGTCGCCGCATCGAGGAAAACGCAGCGCTTTCAACAACATCGACCGGCTCGTCCAGCGCGATCTCGATGTCGTAATGGGTCTCGCCCTTGCGGCGCAGCGCATGGACGCGCCCGCTCACCGGATGGCCCAGATAGCGCCCGCGCACCGCATCGCCCAGGGCATAGCCCTTCGCTTGCGCTGCCGGTTCGGCACGTCGCAGCGCCGCCACCATCGTGTTCCAATCGGCATGACCCGCCGCCTGCGCGGTCAGCTCATAGGCTTTCGACAGCGCAACCGGGTTGCCCGCCTGCGCCATTGCATCGGCCAGACGGCGCGCCTGCGCCTTCACGTCTTTCACTGTGTTCACAGTCATTGTCTCGTCTCCACGGGGATGATCCACCGCTTCGGGGCCCGCATTGCCGAAGAGCCCCCGAAAGAATGGAGAGCGATCGTGAACCGGATTTCACCAAGGGTCACACCCCGCGGGCGGCAGGCATCCGGCAGCCAAGGCCCGACAGATGGGCGGCGCAGGTGCGTCTGTCAAGTGGCGGGGCCTTACCCCGCGTCGGGCGATGCGAAAGCGCCATATCTCAGGCCCCAAAGCGAAAGGGGCGCCCGACCGGACGCCCCTTCCTATCACTGTCCCTCTCCCGTTTAGCAGGAGTAGTAGTACTTGTATTCCACCGGGTGGGGGGTGTGCTCGAACGCGTACACTTCTTCCCACTTCAGTGCGATGTAGCCCTCGATCTGGTCCTTGGTGAACACGTCACCGGCCAGCAGGAACTCGTGATCGGCTTCCAGCGTCTCGAGCGCTTCACGCAGCGAGGCGCAAACGGTCGGGATCGAGGCCAGTTCTTCCGGCGGCAGATCGTAGAGGTCCTTGTCCGAGGACGGGCCCGGATCGATCTTGTTCTTGATGCCGTCGAGGCCAGCCATCAGCAGAGCCGAGAAGCACAGGTAGGGGTTCGCCGACGGATCGGGGAAACGGGCTTCGACGCGCTTTGCCTTGGGGGATTCAGCCCACGGAATACGGACACAACCCGAGCGGTTGCGAGCCGAATACGCGCGCAGAACCGGAGCCTCGAAGCCCGGGATCAGACGCTTGTAGGAGTTGGTCGACGGGTTGGTGAAGGCGTTGAGCGACTTCGCGTGCTTCAGGATACCGCCGATGAAGTACAGCGCTTCCTGCGACAGGTCGGCATATTTGTCGCCTGCGAAGAGCGGCTTGCCGTCTTTCCAGATCGACATGTTCACGTGCATGCCGGTGCCGTTGTCGCCCGCGATCGGCTTCGGCATGAAGGTCGCCGATTTGCCATAGGCGTGCGCCACGTTGTGGATCACGTATTTGTACTTCTGGATGTCGTCGGCCTGCTTGGTCAGCGTCCCGAAGATCAGGCCCAGCTCGTGCTGGCACGAGGCCACTTCGTGGTGGTGCTTGTCGACCTTCATGCCCATGCGCTTCATGGTCGAGAGCATTTCCGAACGCAGGTCCTGCGCGTCATCCACCGGGTTGACCGGGAAGTAGCCGCCCTTGACGCCCGGACGATGGCCCATGTTGCCCATCTCGTAATCGGTGTCGGTGTTCCAGGCCGCGTCGAGCGCGTCGACCTCGTAGGAGACCTTGTTCATCGAGACCGAGAACTTCACGTCGTCGAAGAGGAAGAATTCCGCTTCCGGACCGAAGAAGGCCGAGTCACCGATGCCCGAGGCGACGAGATAGGCTTCGGCCTTCTCGGCGGTGCCGCGCGGGTCGCGGGCATAGGGTTCGCCGGTGTCGGGCTCGACCACGGTGCAGTGCACGCACATGGTTTTCTCGGCGTAGAAGGGGTCAATATAGACCGAGGACGCGTCCGGGATCAGTTTCATGTCGGACTGATCGATCGACTTCCAGCCCGCGATCGAGGAGCCGTCGAACATGAAGCCTTCTTCGAAGAAATCTTCGTCGACCTCGGTATGCATCAGCGTCACGTGCTGCAGCTTGCCGCGCGGATCGGTGAAGCGAACGTCGACGTATTCGACGTCTTCGTCCTTCATCAGTTTGAGAGCGTCCTTGATGCTCATGTCACATTACCCTTTCGTTGAGCTTGGGTTATCCCCGGACCCGCAACGAGGCCCGGCGGGAATGGCGGAAGTTACAGCGCGTCGTCGCCCGACTCGCCGGTGCGGATACGGATCGCCTGCTCCATCGGAGAGACGAAGATCTTGCCGTCGCCGATCTTCTCGGTGCGCGCGGCATTCGTGATCGCTTCGATGGCGGCGTCGACGAGGTCGTCGGGCAGCACCATCTCGATCTTCACCTTGGGCAGGAAATCCACGACATATTCGGCGCCGCGATAAAGCTCGGTATGCCCCTTCTGGCGCCCGAAACCCTTGGCCTCGGTCACGGTGATGCCGGATACGCCGATTTCGTGCAGCGCCTCCTTCACCTCGTCGAGCTTGAA
>NZ_DFRG01000168.1:0-9205 GCF_002378135.1 Thioclava sp. UBA3469 | reverse complement strand
GGTCTGTGGGAGATCGTGGCGCTGGGCGAGGACATGGCGGCCGGCGAGCCGCTGGTGACGATCCATGCGGCGAATGACCGCGATGCCGATGCCGCCGAAGCCGCCCTTCTGGCCGCGATCGAGCTGAGCGACGAGGCCCCCGAAGAGCCACCGCTGATCCACGAGCGGATCGGCCCGGAGGATGTGCAATGAGCCGTGCCTTTCTCATCGTGATGGACAGCGTCGGGATCGGCGGTGCGCCCGATGCGGATCGCTTCTTCAACGACGGCGCGCCGGATACGGGCGCGAATACCGTGGGTCATATCGCGCAGGCCTGTGCGGATGGGCGCGCTGAGGAAGGCCGTTCCGGTCCGCTGAATATGCCGACGCTGGCCGGTCTGGGTCTGGGCGCGGGCGTGAAGCTCGCCTCGGGCGAGGAGGCGCCGGGGCTGATGGTCGAACCTGTCGGGCTCTGGGGCGCGGCCACCGAGATCTCTCCCGGCAAGGACACGCCCTCGGGGCACTGGGAGCTGGCCGGTGTGCCGGTGCCGTGGGAATGGCATTATTTCCCCGATCAGAAGAACAGCTTCCCGCCCGATCTGGTCGCCAAAGCCTGCGAAATCGCGGGCACGGACGGCATTCTGGGCAATTGCCACGCCTCGGGCACCAATATCATCGAAGACTTGGGCGACGAGCATATCCGCACCGGCTGGCCGATCTGCTACACCTCCGCCGATAGCGTGTTCCAGATCGCAGCCCATGAGGAGCATTTCGGCCTCGACCGCCTCTTGAGGCTCTGCGAGGGACTCGCGCCGACGCTGCATGCGATGAAGGTGGGGCGCGTGATCGCGCGGCCGTTCATCGGCGAGAACGGGCAGTTCACCCGCACACCGAACCGCCGCGACTATGCAATCCCGGCGCCGTCGCCGA
The DNA here is from genome assembly GCF_002378135.1 of Thioclava sp. UBA3469. NCBI lineage: Bacteria > Pseudomonadati > Pseudomonadota > Alphaproteobacteria > Rhodobacterales > Paracoccaceae > Thioclava > Thioclava sp. UBA3469. The sequence continues at coordinate 8,296 of NZ_DFRG01000168.1, read as the reverse complement.
CGCTGCTGGACTGGGCTTATGATGCGGGCCGCGTGACCCATGCGATCGGCAAGATCGGGGATATTTTCTCGCATCGCGGCATCACCCATCTGCACAAGGGCAAGGGCGATGCCGATCTGGCCGATCACCTGATCCGGCTGGCAGATGAGGCCGAGGAGGGCTCGCTCACCTTCGCCAATTTCGTGGAATTCGACAGCCTCTACGGCCATCGCCGCGACATCTCGGGCTACGCCCGCGCGCTGGAATGGTTCGACACGGTGGCGGCGCAATTCCTCGACCGCCTGCAACCGGGCGATCTGGCGATCTTCACCGCCGATCACGGCAACGATCCAAGCTGGCGCGGCACCGATCACACCCGCGAACGCGTGCCGGTTCTGGGCGCGGGCCCCGGTATCGGGTCGCGCAGCGTGGGCAATGTGGGGTATGTCGACTTAGCGGCTTCGCTCGCCACGCATCTGAACATTCCGGCGCAAGGGCCGGGCAAAAGCTTTCTGTGAGGGACAACACAATGAGTGACCATCTGACCGTCGTCAAACACCCGCTGGTGCAGCACAAACTGACCCTGATGCGCGAGAAGGACACGTCGACCGCGTCCTTCCGGCGTCTGCTGCGCGAGATCAGCCTGCTGCTGGCCTATGAGATCACCGCGGAGCTGGAGCTCACCTCGAAGAATATCGAGACGCCGCTTCAGGAGATGGACGCGCCGATCCTCGCGGGCAAGAAACTCGCGCTGGTCTCGATCCTGCGGGCGGGCAACGGTCTGCTGGATGGCGTGCTCGAACTGATCCCGGCGGCGCGCGTGGGCTTCGTCGGCCTCTACCGCGACCCCGAGACGCTGAAGCCGGTCGAATACTATTGCAAGCTGCCGAGCGAGCTTGAGGATCGTCTGACCATCGTGGTTGATCCGATGCTGGCCACCGGCAACTCCTCGGTCGCGGCGATCGACCTGATCAAGGAAAAGGGCGCGAAGAACATTCGCTTCATGTGCCTGTTGGCGGCCCCCGAGGGTGTCGCGCGCATGAAAGAGGCGCATCCGGACGTGCCGATCGTGACTGCAGCCCTTGATGAGCGGCTCGACGATCACGCCTATATCGTGCCGGGTCTGGGCGATGCGGGCGACCGGATGTTCGGCACGAAGTAAGGCCAACACCCTTTACTCAAAGGCAAACCCGTCTATCCTCCCCTTGGAAACATCAGGGGGTGGATATGCGACTGAAAGCAGGAGCGGCGGCCGGTCTGGGCGCGATTCTCACGCTGGGGCTGGGAGGCTTCGCATCGGAGTCGCAGGCGCAGCAATATGTGCCCGCCGAAATGCCCCCGGCGAGCTATACCGATCCGCAATATGTCGACAGTCAGGGCTGCGTGTTCGTGCGCGCGGATTATGGCGGGGCCGTGCGCTGGGTGCCGCAGATGAATAGCGACCGCGGTATCGTCTGCGGCCATACGCCCAGCTTGGCGGCTACCGTGCCGGTTGCGTCGGTAACCGTGGCTCCGAGCCCTGCGGCCCGCGCCACGGCCGCGATGCGCACGCCCTATTCGCCGACCCCGACCTCTCCGCCTGTGCCGCGCGATCCGTCGCGCGTGTCTCGCAGCGTGAGCGTCGGTGGGCTCGCCCCGGTGGTGACTCGCGCGCCCAAGCCGCAGAACGGCTGGACGAATGCCTTCGACGATGGGCGGCTCAACCCCTATCGCGGCCCGCGCACCGTCCACGGCAACGCACAGATGCGCGCGCGCTGGACCGAAGAGACGCCGATGCAGCTTCGCCCCACCGCGACGCCGGATCAGGTCTATGTCGAGGGCTCTTATCCGCCGGTGCCGAAGCCTCGCATCGTGGTGGTGCCGACCGTCACCATGTCGAGCAAATCGGTCGCGCCGGTCGGTTCGAACGGCAAGCAATATGTGCAGGTCGGCAGCTTCGGCAATGTCGCGAATGTCGTCGCTGCAACGAAGCGTCTGCAGGCGCTGGGACTGCCGGTCGCGACCTCCAAGACGCAGGAGCTGACGGTGGTCTATGCCGGACCGTTCTACGATACCGCGAAGCTGAATTCGGCGCTTGCCTCGGCGCGTCGGGCGGGCTTCCCGGATGCGCTCGTGCGCTGAGGAGGCGTGAAGGCGTAAGACGGATCAAGCGGCCCCTCGGGGCCGTTTTTCATTGCGCCGAGCAGATGTCCTGCAGCGCCACCCATTGCGCATCTTCCAGAACCGGCTTCGGCGCAGGCTGGCCCTTGAACGGGTCGGCCTCGATCAGGCCCAGCACCGACTCTCCGGTCGGGTCGAGCGCGTAGGCATAGGGCGTCGCGCTGACCCCGGCATCGCGGAAGGCGCGCAGCAGCGTGTCGCCATCGGCCCGCGCCGGGGGATGCTGCAGCAGGTCCTGTGCATATTCGGCCAGCCCGCTCTCGGGAAGATCGCCTGTCGTCAGCAGCCGCAGCGCTGCCGCGGGGCCGAGGCGGTCGAGCATCCGATGCAACGGGCGCCCTCCGGCGGCGCTGTTCTGCGCGGCGATGATGTAGCCCGCGACGACCTCGGGCGTGTCAGGCCCGTCGATCGTGTCGCGTCCGACCACGGTCATCCCGCCCGGCAGCAGCCGCGCCCCTTCGAGCGCCTGCGGCAGGACCGCGATGACCGATTGTCCGGGCAGCCGCTCCGCCAGCGCGGAGAGGGCGCGATCACCGCCGGGGCTGTGACAGGCCGAGCCGGTCATTTTCACCATCTCGGAGAGCAGCTTGCGGCCGATCTCGACGCGTTTCGCCTGCGGCGCGACGCGCGCGGCGTGATCGACCAGCGCCGAGGGCAACCAGAACAGCGCCACGGCGCCGACTGCCAGCAGCACCGCCCCGATGAGCACACCGCGCAGCCGCCCCGGATGCGGGCGCTTTGCAGCGATGATCGCATGGACCTTTTCGATCGCGGCGATCATCGTCTCATCTTCGATCTCGAGCTCTTCGCCCGGCTCCTCGGAAGGGGCGAAGATTGCGGGGCGTTTGCCGGGATTGCGACGGTACATCGCGGGCAGCGACCAATGCGCGAGCGCCGTGCCGGAGCGCGCCTCCGACAGCACAAGCGTCGCGTCGCCCAGCGAGAGGATCACCTCGCGGCGCTGCGCGTCCGCATCGGGACGCCATATACCGATCGCCTCGAGGCGTTCATATTCGGAGAGGGCGGTCATGCGGGCCCGTTTCTGCTCTTGTTTGTCAAGAGGATAGCCGATCCTGCCGGGGGGTCAATCAAACAGCCCTGCCTGTAACGTAAACCGCCCCGCGCGGAAAGCCGAGCGGGGCGAGATGGGTCGCAATTCAAATCGAAGCGCGCGGAAAGCGAAGGGCCGCCGCGCGGTCGTCCGTCAGGGCCGCAGATAGGCGTAGCCATCGCGTTGCAGGTCGACGAGATAGGCCGCGCCGGAGGGGACGATTTCCGCCTCTTCGACCATAGGAGGCTCCTTCCCGAGCTTCTTGGTCATCCCGGCGAGCGTATTGGCGCAGGCGCGGAAATGGATCGGTTCGCCCAGCATCGCCATTTCCTCGATGCGGGCTTTCACCGGCGAGGTGTCGGCGCGCAGCATGTTCAGACCGGGCCCGTAGGTGACCATTTCGATCTGGACCTCTTCGCCTTTGTCTTTGTAATATTTGATCATGTTGAGCGCGTTGTTCAGCGCCATGTTCATCACTTGCGGATCGGCGCTGTTGACCTGAATGGCGATTTTTTCATTCGCCATAGCGGGCAATGCCCAAACCATCGCCGCGAGCGCAAGCCCGAGGCGGAGTCCTCCCTTTACCATCGTGATCTCCCTTTCACTTCATGGACGGCCAGCGTCAACGTGCCGCACCTGAAAAGCAAGTGGTTGCACGGACTGCTCCCGAAATTTCACGGCCTCGTGATGCGAGGGGGCGTTTCTTGGCTGAAGAAAAGACGCCCGTGATGCGTGCGCAGGGGCAATTGACCGCGCGGGGGCGAGTGTCTATCTGCTGCCTTGCGCGGATGGCTGGATGGCCGCGAGTTCCCGTAGCCCCGTGAATGCGGGTAGCCGGGGGCCCGAGGAAAGTCCGGACTCCATGAAGCAACGGTGCCGGGTAACGCCCGGGCGGGGAAACCCGACGGAAAGCGCCACAGAAAACAAACCGCCTCGGTTTCGGCCGGGGTCAGGGTGAAACGGTGGGGTAAGAGCCCACCGCGGGACTGGTAACAGGACCGGCACGGCAAGCCCCACCGGGAGCAACGCCGAATAGGGATCGCGTGCTGCGCCGCTTGCGGTGACGGCAGGGGAGCTTCGCCCCGAGCGATCCGGGTTGGCAGCTAGACCCTGTGAGCAATCGCAGGGCGAGAGGAATGGTCATCCATGGGGGTGCAAGCCCCCGGGACAAAATCCGGCTTACAGGCCATCCGCGCAAATTCTTCTTTCGCTTCAAGATCGAGGGCAAGGAACAAGCCCCCGCCCGCACGGGTTCCCGCCACTGCGGCACAGTGAGCGCGCATTGAAGCACAGGCCTCTCCATGATCGTGACTTGCGTTTCGCATCGAATTGGCCACGCTCGACGCAAAGGCGCGAACAGCCAAGACCAACTAGGGGAGAGAGATTGCCATGGGCTATACGATCGACAAGGTGATGACCGGGGCATTCGACGAGGTCGAGGCGAAAGTGCGTGAGGCGCTGGCCGAGGCGGGCTTCGGCGTGCTGACCGAGATCAACTTGTCCGCCACGATGAAGGCCAAGCTCGACAAGGACATGCCGCGCTACAAGATCCTCGGCGCCTGCAACCCCAAGCTTGCCTATGAGGCGATCGGCGTTGCGCCGCGGATCGGGGCGATGCTGCCGTGCAACGTAGTGCTGCGCGAGGTGGAGGACGGGATCGAGGTTAGCGCCGTCGACCCCGTGGCCTCGATGCTCGCGGTCGAGAATGACGACCTCATCGAAGTCGCGAGCCAGGTACGCCAGATGCTCGCCGACGTGGTTGCCAAGCTGTAAATCGCGTGAGTTTTTTCTAGCCAAGCGCGTCCCTGCGCGCGAAGCTGTCGCAACAGGAAACCGCATTTCGGGGGAATGATATGAGCTTCGTGAAGACATTGGCTACGCTCGCGGTGGGCTTCGCCGCCGCCAAGGGCGTGGAGCGTTTCAACAAGATGGGCGGTCTCGACGGCATGAAGGACGCGCTCGGCAAAGCGGGCGAGCCCGGCGGTATGGGCGACCAGATGGGCGAGTGGGCCGAGAAGATGGGCATGCCCGGCGGCAAGGAGACCGTGCGCGGTCTCTTCGGCCAGTTCGGCTCTCAGGCAGCCTCCGCGACGGCGGCGACCGAGGCGGGGCTTGGCGCGCTGATCGGGGCCATGACCGGCGCTGCGAAAACGGGCGCAGGCAATATCTCGGAGATGCTCGGCGCCGTGACCTCTGGCACGCCGGTCAACGCGATGATGGAAGATCAGGCCAAGCTGATGATCCGCGCGATGATTCAGGCCGCGAAAGCCGATGGCGAGATCGACGAGACCGAGCGCCAGACCATCCTCGATCACCTGTCCGACGCCTCCGACGAAGAGATCGCCTTCGTGAAATCCGAACTCGACGGCCCGATCGACATCACCGCTCTGGCCAACGCCACCTCGGACCACATGAAGTCGCAGGTCTATTCGTCTGCGCTTCTGCCGATCACCGTCGATACCGAGGCGGAGAAGCAATATCTGGCGAATCTCGCCGCGGCGCTGGGCCTCGAGACGGAGAAAGTCGCCCAGATTCACGAGACGATGGGCAAGCCGCTGATCTGAGCGGAAAAGGGCGTCACCGCTTTATGAGCCGTGGGTGAAGAATTTTCAGCCTGCGGCCCGGTTTGCCGGTTGACTCCGCATCGCGCATCGCTAAAAGGCGGGCTTCAAGGATTCCGCGGGTGCGTAGTTTTTTCGATGCCCGGAGCTAGGAGATAAACAATGGCGAAGCCGACGACGATCAAGATCCGTCTGAACTCGACGGCGGGCACCGGGCACTTCTATGTGACCAAGAAGAACGCCCGCACCATGACCGAAAAAATGACCGTGAACAAATACGATCCGGTCGTGCGCAAGCACGTCGAATACAAGGAAGGCAAGATCAAGTAAGATCGCCTGACCTTGACGGTTAGAAGGCCGTGCCTCCGGGCACGGCCTTTTTCTTTTGGATTGGAAACTCGCTGCCCGGATCAGCCGCGAAGCGGCCCGGGCCGCGCCCGACCTCCCCCGGGGAGGGCGCATTGGCGATGTCGTTGCGGGTATCGCTGTCCTACGGGCTTGCGGGATAAAGCGCCCAGCCACCGAGCGCTGCAAAGCGCCCACCCGAGGTCGGGCGCGGCCCTCTGGAGGCATAAGACGGAGTTAGCGGGTTTACCCGGGCGAATTGCCTACGCAATCCGCGTTCGCCGCTTCGGTGGCTCCACTGGAGCCCCCGATCTGCGCCTTCAGCAATCGCGCCCCGGCGCCTCCACGGTCGGCGCGTTCGCCGCTGAGGGCTTCCACTGGAAGCCCTCCGAGGCGCGGCTCACCCCACCAGCCACAGCGACAGGTAAAGCGCGGCGAGGCCGCTGAGAATCGCCCACAGCGTGTTGCGCGTGGCGATGCCGACGCCCAGCGTCGCGAAGGCGGCGATCATCCGTGCAGGGTCGGTCTCACCGCCCGTGGCCGCAGGCCACAGCACCAGCGGCGCCACCAGCCCTGGGAGAACCGCGACCGGCGTATAGCGCAGGTAGCGCAGCGCCCATTCCGGCAGTTGCCTGTCGCCGAGGAAGCCCATGAAAGAGAAGCGAAGGAAGAACGTGCCGATCCCCAGCGCGATGATGATTCCCCAGATCAGGGCGTCTGAATACCCGTTCATTCCCGCACCGCCTTTCTACGCGCGACCCAAAGCTCGACCTGCGCACCCGTCACCATCGCGGCGACCGCGGCGATCATCAGCCCCACGCCGGAGGGCAGGAAGCTCAGCGCCAGCGCGCCGACGACCGAGACCGCCGCCGCCGCGACATGGGCGAGCGTGCGCAGCGCCGGCCCGATCATCGCGAGGAAGGTGATCGGCACCGCGAAATCGAGCGCGAATTCCGGCGGGATTTTCGCGCCCACCAGCGCGCCGAGCAGCGTCGCCACATACCAGTTCGGGCAGATCGGGCTGCAGACGCCTGCGTAATAGGCCAGCTTCTCGGCGCGGCTCATCTCCGGCTCGGCCTCGTATTCATTGGCCGCCATCGCATAGGACTGATCGACCATGAAATAGGCCACCAGCGCCTTCTGCCATGTCTTCGCCTTGCCGAAATGCGGCGTCAGCGCCGCCGAATACATGGCCATGCGCAGGTTGACCGCAAGCGAGGCCGCGAGGATCAGCAGGACCGGCGCGTGATCGCCCATCAGCTGCAGCGCTGTGAATTGCGCAGCGCCCGCGATGACCATCACCGAGAAGCCCATGACCTGCGCCAGATCGAGCCCCGCACTGGTCGCCGCCACCCCGAACAACAGCCCGAAGGGCATGATTACCAGAAGGAACGGCAGGCCATGCCGAAATCCGCGCCAATAGGCGGCTCGGATCGCGCCTTTCGGGGTCGTCCCGTTCGCGGTCATGTCCGACATGATGCTTGTCTCCCGTTCTCAGTTGCGGGACAGATAGGGAAGGATGCGGGCAAAGGCAAAGCGCGCGATTGTATTGGAGGCAATCATCTTGACCGCTGGCGAAGATGTCGGGCCGCGTGTGGTCGCGGTGATCCTTGCGGGCGGGCAGGGGCGGCGCATGGGCGGCGTCGACAAGGCGACGGTGATGCTCGCCGGACGTCCGCTGTTTGCCCATGTCGCGGCGCGGATCGGCCCGCAGGTGGCCAGGCTCGCGATCTCGGCCAATGGCGCCGCGCTGCGATTCGCCCCGATCCCTGTGCTGCCCGATCCGCCCCAGCGGCGCGGCGAGGGGCCTCTGGCGGGGCTCCTGAGCGCGCTCGACTGGGCGGCGGAGCAGGGCGCGGAGCGGCTGCTATGCGTGCCTGTCGATACGCCCTTCCTGCCCCATGATCTGGTCGCGCGGCTAAGCGGCGCTGGCGCTGCGGCCTATGCTGCTTCGGGTGGCCGTGACCATCCGAGCGTGGCGCTATGCCCGGTCGACGACCGCGCGCGCATCGCAGAGCTGTTCGCCTCGGGCGAGCGGCGCTTGCGCGCGGCTTTCCCGGACGCGGCGCCGGTGGAATTCGAGGGCAGCCCCGACCCGTTCACCAATCTCAACACGCCGGAAGATCTCGCAGCGGCGGCCGCGCATCTGGCGGAGGCGACACGGTGACCCAGGTGTCGATCCGGCACGGGCTCGCGCGCG
>NZ_DFRG01000026.1:0-3727 GCF_002378135.1 Thioclava sp. UBA3469 | reverse complement strand
CCCCGCCTGCGCGCAGCGCGGCCGCCGTCGCCAGACCCGAGCGCCCGAGCCCGAGCACCGCCACCTTCTGTCCGTCAAAGCCCTGCACCGGGATCATGGGTCTCTCCTGTCGCCTCGCGCAAGGGCAGCGGGGGCCGCCTCGCGTTTTCGTCGTTCTATCACGTCGTCCTATCGCGGGGGCCAGCCCCCGCACCCCCGGGATATTTGAACCAATACGAAGGGGAAAGGGGGAACGCAGCGCGCACGTCGCCGGACATGCAAAAAACGGCGCGCACGGAGGGGAGGAACCGTGCGCGCCGCAAAGGGTCTTCTAGCGATGATCGTTAGATTACGACTTCTGGTCTTGCTGCTTTTCGAGCGTCGAGAGAATGTCCGACAGGCTCGCATTCAGCATCAGCTTGCCCGAGCCGACTTCGGAGGCCGGAACGGTGATCTTGAACATCGAAACGGTCGTGTCGAGCGTGTCGTCGGTGCGGACATAGACTTCGTCGCTGTCGCCCATGTTCATGACTTTCTCGATCGTACCGATTGCAGCGCCGTCCGAGGACACGACTGCATCGTTAACGCCGGTCTGGACCTTGTTGCCGACGATGCCAGCATCTTTGTTCAGCTGGTTCTCGGCGGGAATCGACTCTTCGCCATTCGAGGTCTGGTCGGTCATGGCAGCGCCGACCTTTTCGTCTGCGACGCCAGCGGTGTTGTTGACATCACCGCCCGAGGTGACGTTGACCGCGGGTGCGGTGCCGTCGGAGCTCTGGTCATTCGGAACGATCTGCATCTTGTAGTCGACCAAGCCATATTGGCCATTCTCGGACGAGCCACCGGTGGTCACGCCGTCTTCAGCGCTGGCAACAGTGCCCAGCGACAGCGTGGCAGCGAGAGCAGTCGTCGACAGAATAATGTTGAACTTGCGGGTCATCGGGTTCTCCTCGTTAAAACTTTTACGACGTCTCGCGTCGCGGTTCGGGGAGACAACCAGTGGATTTCGCTTTGGTTCGCTCAAATAAAGTTGACGTAAGCCAAGGGCGCCGCGGTGGAACCACGACGCCCTTTTGCGACTTCGCGCGCACCCGCATACGCGCTAAATAAGAGGTATACGGGAAGGAATTCTCAGCGAATTTTCAGCGTCGCCAGACCGATCAATGCGAGGATCAGCGAGATGATCCAGAAGCGGATGACGATCTGGGGCTCCGACCAGCCTTTCTTTTCGAAATGGTGGTGGATCGGGGCCATCAGGAACACCCGTTTCCCGGTGCGCTTGAAATAGGCGACCTGGATGATCACCGACAGCGCCTCGACCACGAAGAGCCCGCCCACGATGCCGAGGACGATCTCGTGCTGGGTGCAGACCGCGATCGCGCCGATCGCGCCGCCAAGCGCAAGGCTGCCGGTATCGCCCATGAACACCGCAGCCGGCGGGGCGTTATACCACAGGAAGCCCAGACCGCCGCCCATCAGCGCCGCGGTGAAGATCACCAACTCGCCCGAACCGGGGACGAATTGCACGCCCAGATATTCGGTGAAGTCGGTCCGGCCCACGACGTAAGCAATCGCGCCCAGCGTGCCTGCGGCGATCATCACCGGCATGATCGCGAGCCCGTCGAGCCCGTCGGTGAGGTTCACCGCATTGGCCGCGCCGACGATCACGATCATCGCGAAGGGGATGTAGAAATAGCCGAGGTTCAGCACGAGGTCCTTGAAGAACGGGATCGACAGACGCCCTTCCAGATCGGAGGGGTGCAGATACCATGTCAGGAGCGACGCGAGCAGCGCGAGCAGGAAGCCGAGTGCGAGCCGCGCCTTGCTGCTGACGCCTTTGGTATTCTGCTTGGAGACCTTGGCGTAGTCATCGGCGAAGCCGATTGCGGCATAGCCATAGGTGACCATCAGCACGACCCAGATATAGCCGTTGTCGAGCCGCGCCCAGAGAAGCGTCGACACCAGCAATGCCGTCAGGATCAGGATGCCGCCCATCGTGGGCGTCCCGGCCTTGGAGATATGCCCCTCCGGCCCGTCATCGCGGATCGGCTGCCCCTTGCCTTGCGTGCGGCGCAGGATGCCGATCAGCCAGGGGCCGAAGATGAACCCCACCAGAAGCGCCGTGAAGAATGCCCCGCCCGCGCGGAAGGTGATGTAGCGGAACAGGTTGAAGACGCCCCCGCCATCCGAGAGGTCAGTCAGCCAATACAACATTAGTCTTTTCCCTTATGGGCCTCGGCCGCGCCGGGCTGGCCGAGTTTTTTCAATACGCTCACGACGACGCTCACCTTGGAGCCTTTGGATCCTTTGACCAGAACGACGTCGCCGGGGTCGATCAGGTGACGGGCACGCTCTGCCAGCTCGTCCGCCTTTTCATACCATTCGCCGCGTTTGGCGCGCGGAAGCGCCTCGCGCAGCGCCGCCATGCGCGGTCCCGCGAGATGCACGAGGTCTATCTTCGCCATGGCCGGGTGATCGGCGATGGCCGCATGCAGCGCCGCCTCGTCCTCGCCCAGCTCCAGCATGTCGCCGAGGATCGCGATGCGGCGCCCTTTCGCGGTGCGCCCCACCCCGTCGCGCGGCTTGGCGCCTGCCAGAACCTCGAGCGCAGCCGACATCGAGGCCGGGTTCGCGTTGAACGCGTCGTCGAAGAGGTCGAAGCTCTCGGCCTCGTCCACCACATCCATATAGACCCGCTCGCGCTGGCCGCGTCCGGCCGGGGGCTGCCAGTTGCCCAGATCCATCGCGGCGATGGTCGGATCGCAGCCCGCGGCTTCGGCCAGGGCCAGCACGCCGAGCGCGTTATTCGCGAAATGCCGCCCCGGGGTCATCACCTTGAACAGGATCGGCGTGCCATGGTGATCGGCCTGAACGACGGTCGCGTCGCCCGCGATGCGGGCGTCGATCAGACGGTAATCCGAGCCCGGCTCTGGACCGAAGCTGACCATGGTTCCGGCCTGCTGGGCGGCCTTGCGCAGAATGTCGGAAACCTCGAGGCCGGACGGCACGATCGCGATGCCGCCGTCGACGAGCCCCTCGAAGATCGACGCTTTCTCATGCGCGATGCCCTCGATGCTGTCGAAAGCGGCCAGATGAGCCGGCGCGACGGTGGTGATCATCGCGGCATGGGGCTGCGCCATCTTCGCCAGCGGCGCGATCTCGCCCGGGTTGCTCATACCGATCTCGATCACGGCAAAATCGGCATCCTGCGGCAGGCGCGCCAGCGTGATCGGGACGCCCCAGTGATTGTTGAAGCTCGCCTCGGCGGCGTGAACCGTGCCTTGAGCCGAGAGGACGGCGCGCAGCATCTCTTTGCTCGACGTCTTGCCGACGGAACCGGTCACGGCGAGCACGCGGGCCCGCGCACGTGCGCGCCCTGCCCGGCCCAAAGCCTCTAGGCCGGCGAGGACGTCATCCACGATCAGCAGCGGATCGTCCTTCGAGCAACCCTCGGGGATGCGGCTGACCAGCGCCGCGGCTGCGCCCTTGTCGAGGGCTTGGCGCACGAAGTCATGGCCGTCGCGCACGTCTTTGAGTGCTACGAACAGATCGCCCGGATGAATCGTCCGGGTATCGATGGAGATCCCGGTCGCGGCAAAGGTTTGCGTGGCTTCGCCACCGGTCGCGGCGGCCGCGTCGCTCGAGGTCCAGAGAACGGCCATCAGATTTTTCCGTCCAGCGCGGCGACAGCGACCGACGCCTGCTCGGCATCGTCGAACGGATAGGTATCCGAGCCGATGATCTGGCC
>NZ_DFRG01000236.1:0-8398 GCF_002378135.1 Thioclava sp. UBA3469 | reverse complement strand
GGAGCCGGAAGAACTTGAGCAGCTCGCTCAGACCAAGGACGCGATGAAAGTCAGCCGGGCCGATCTGGCGGTGTGCCTCGCGAAAGGCGCAACCGGGGCCACCACCGTTGCAGCCACCATGATCTGCGCGCACCTCGCGGGCATCGATGTCTTCGCCACCGGCGGGATCGGCGGCGTGCATCGCGGCGCGGAAGACAGCTTCGACATCTCCGCCGACCTTCTGGAACTGGCGCAGACCCCGGTCAGCGTGGTCGCGGCGGGCGCCAAGGCAATTCTCGATCTGCCGAAGACGCTCGAAGTGCTGGAGACCCACGGTGTGCCGGTCATCGCCTACGGACAAGACGCCTTCCCCGCCTTCTGGTCGCGCAATTCCGGCCTGCCCGCGCCGCTGCGCGCAGACAGCGCAGCCGAGATCGCCAAGTCGCAGCTCGCACGCGCAGCCCTCGGCCTGCCGGGCGGCCAGCTGATCGCGAACCCGATCCCCGCAGAGGCCGAGATCGCCCGCGAGGAAATCGTTCCGGTCATCGAACAGGCGCTGCAAGAAGCCGAGGCGCAGGGCATCGCGGCCAAGGCAGTTACGCCCTTCCTGCTCTCGCGCATTTTCGAGCTGACCGAAGGTCGTTCGCTCGAAGCCAATATCGCCCTCGTTCTGAACAACGCCCGTCTGGCTGCCGCAATCGCGGGCGAAATCATCACAGCGCGGTCCGCCTGATACGCGGCCCATTGCCCATCGTGGCGGCGCTGCCTAGATAGCAGGCAACGCATCGCCACGAGAGGGCGCATCCAGATCATGACAAAAGACGACCCCCATCCGCGCCGCCGCTCGCGTTTTGCCGCGCTGCGCGCCTCTTTCTTCACCGGGTTGATCGTCGTCGCGCCGATCGGCCTGACGATCTGGCTCATGTGGACGATGGCCGGCTGGGTCGACGGCTGGGTGCTGCCGCTGGTGCCGCCAGAGCTTCGCCCCGAACGCTATATCGGCATCAATGTGCGCGGGCTCGGCGTCATCATCTTCCTTGTCTTCACCGTGATCGTCGGCTGGCTCGCCAAGGGCTTCTTCGGGCGCACGATGCTGCGCTTCGGCGAGAGCATCGTCGACCGCCTGCCCTTCGTGCGCACAGTCTATAGCGGGCTCAAGCAGATCGCGGAAACGGTGCTGAGCCAGTCCGAAGGCAAGTTCGACCGCGCCTGCATGATCGAATATCCGCGCGAGGGGCTGAAAGCGGTCGCCTTCGTCTCCTCGACCGCGAAGGGCGAGATCGCGGCGAATGCCGAAGACGGCGATCCGTTGATCTCGGTCTTCCTGCCGACGACGCCGAACCCGACTTCGGGCTTCCTGCTCTTCGTTCCGCAATCGCAGGTGACCTATCTCGACATGTCGGTCGAGGATGCGGCGAAGCTGATCATCTCCGCCGGTCTGGTTTACCCGCAGCCGAAAGAGGCGAAACCCGCGAAGAAAACCAAGGTGAAACTTCAGTCGAACAAGGCCTGAAGATCGGTCGACGCCTCTTTGCCGATCTTGTCGGCATGGGCGTCGAGCCAGCGATCCGCCGCAGCCCGGCCCGCCAGTTTCAGCTTCGCGAGCATCCCCCATTCGGGCAGGATCTTCGATTTCGCGCTCAGCTCGCCCATGACGTCGTCATCGGCGATCATATGGATCAGCACATCCTTCATCGCCCCTTCGGGGAGCCGGTCCTCCCGGATCAACCGATGCACGAAATTGATCGCTCGCAATTCGCGTAACAGCGAGGAGTTGAAGCTGATCTCGTTGACCCGCTCGTCGATCTGCGCGGGCGTTTTCGGGATCTCGTCGCGCCAGAGCGGGTTGATCGAAATCACCACCACGTCGCGCGGATAGGCCGGTTCGAACAGCGGGAAAAGCGGCGGATTGCCGGTATAGCCGCCATCCCAATAGGCTTCGGTCCGGCCGGTTTTCGGGTCCTCGATCTCGACCGCCTGGAAAATTTCCGGCAGGCAGGCCGAGGCGAGAATGGCATCCGCGGTGATCTCTTCACCGGTGAAGACGCGGATTTTTCCGGTGCGCACATTGGTGGCCGAGACATGCAGCCGCGGCCCTTCTTCGGCGCAGACATCGCGATAGCGAAACCGCTCGACCACCGAACTTAGCGGATTGACGTAGAACGGCCCCGCGTCATAGGGCGAGAAGACCCGCGACATGCCGTCGATGAAGGCCGCCGGAGTGAAGGCGTCGAACCAGCGCGTCAGCGCCTCGGTGCCGGGCAGTTGCGCAGGCATCAGCCGCTCAAGCCGCAGATCGACGCTTTCGGCGACCTGACTCCAAAGCTCATCCAGAGACGCGCGCGCCCCTTGGCGACCGGCACGGGCATAGCCTGCCTTGAACGCAGCCCCGTTCAGCGCCCCGGCAGAGGTGCCCGAGATCGCCGCGTAGTCTAGCCACTCTTCATCCAGAAAACGGTCGAGAACGCCCCAGGTGAACGCGCCATGCGCGCCCCCACCTTGCAATGCGAGGTTAATGCTCTTGCGGTTCATCGGCTCGGCCCTTTCGCTGCCTGCCTCCCTGCCGCAGAGTTATGCTGCATCGCAGCAAAAGCAAGTCCCCTCGCCGAGCGGCGCCCTTAGCCTAGCAGATCGTGGCACAATTCGAGCGCGGAAATCAGCGCATCGGCCTCTTCACGGGTGTTGTACATCCCGAAAGACGCGCGCGCCGTGGCCGTGACCCCAAGCCATTCCATCAGCGGACCGGTGCAATGCTGCCCCGCACGCACCGCCACGCCCCGCTTGTCGAGAATGGTCGAGATGTCATGCGGATGAGCCGGGCCGTTCAGCGTGAGCGAGAAGATCGCGCCTTTATCCGCCGCGGTGCCCTGCTGGTTGAGCCAGTTCAGCCCGTTCAGTTTTTCGGCAGTGTAGTCGCGCAGGTCGCGCTCGTGCTCGGCGATGTTCTCCATCCCGATCCCCATCAGGTAATCGAGCGCGACCCCCATGCCGATCTGCTGCACGATGCCGGGCGTCCCCGCCTCGAACTTCATCGGCGGCGTGTTGTAGATCACCGTATTGCGGGTGACGGTGTCGATCATATCGCCACCGCCAAGGAAGGGACGCATCTCGAGCATCCGATCGCGACGGATGAAGAGTGCCCCGGAACCACTTGGTCCGTATAGCTTATGTCCAGTGATGACGTAGAAATCGCAGCCCAGATCGTCGACATCGACGGGGCCATGCACCGCCGCCTGCGAGCCGTCCACCAGCGTCGCGATTCCACGAGTCCGTGCAGCCTGTGCGATCGGTTTCACATCGACCCGGGTGCCCAGCACGTTCGACATATGGGTGATCGCGATCAGCTTGGTGCGCGGCGTGATCGCCTCCAGCACCTTCTCGGGCGGCAGCGATCCGTCGGCCTCAGGCTCCACCCAGACCAGCTTCACGCCCTGCCGTTCGCGCAGGAAATGCCACGGCACGATATTGGCGTGGTGCTCCATCACCGACAGGATGATCTCGTCGCCCGGCTCGAGGTTCGGCGCACCCCAGGCGTAGCTGACGAGGTTGATCCCCTCGGTCGAGCCGGTGGTGAACACGATCTGCTCTTCATCGGCGACATGCAGGAAGCGCGCGACGATCCCGCGCACGCTCTCATATTTCTCGGTCGCGATATTGGACAGCGTGTGGAGCCCGCGATGCACGTTCGAATAGTCGTGCTCGTACATCCGCGTCATCGCATCGATCACAACACGCGGCTTTTGCGCCGAGGCCCCGTTATCGAGGTAAACCAATGGCTTGCCGTTCACTTCTCGCGTCAGGATCGGGAAATCCGCGCGGATTTTTTCGATATCATACATGGAGCACCTCAGAGTGACGCGGGGTCTGCGGGCATTTGCACGAGGCCGGTCGAGACCAGCACGATCCCCGCGATCATCGCCGAGCCCAGAAAGGTCAGGATAACCCCGAAGCCGGTCGCCACGGGGTTTTCGAACCCGTGCAGAACCATCGTGAACTGCACCAGCAAGTAGAACATCAGCGCCACCAGCAGCACCGACATCAGGGTGGCCGAGATCGGGAAGAAGACCATCAGCACGACCTGAATCATCTGACCGATCATCAGAACGAATTCGATCCAGGTCAGAAGCAGCAGCGCATCCGGGAATTTCCCTTGTCCGCCAAAGCGTTGGCCGACGAAAGACATGGCGAAAGCGCCATAGACCAGAAGCGCGCCCTGCAGCCCCACCACGGTCAGCGGCGGCGTCACCGTGCCGATATCCACCTTGGTGATGAAGGAGAACACCAGCTGCGCGAGCGTGCCGAGGATTGCGGTCATCACGACCACCAACACCATCGCCATGAACCGCGCATTGGCGTTCAGATTCAGCCCGATCAAATCGCGCGCAACCGATTTCGGATCGGTGAAGCTACGGATAAGCCATTCTTTAAGATCGGGCTGCATCAGTTTGTTTTTCCTTCGAATTCTACCACGCGCAACGCTGCGCCCCATAGCAGGACGAAGGCTACCGTCACAAGCGCGGAAACGAGCGAAAGTTCCGCGCCGCGCCCGATGAATCCCGCCACGAGCCCTTGCAGCAGCATCAGCGGCGAGACCGCCAGAAGCGACCAGAACAGCGCGACCCGCGCACCATACCAGCTTCCCTGCCCTCCAAAGAGCCGGAGAACAAGGTGGCTCAATGCCGCAATCGCGTAGAAGACGGGCACGGTCGCGAGCAGCGCCAGCACCGTGCCCATCATCAGCCCGACCATCGGCTGGTCGGGCATCTCATGGGCGATCCGCGACAGCCGCGGCCACTGCGCGATGAAGATCACGGTCAACGCCGCAAGCAGGAAGACCAGCGCGCGCGGCTCGGAGGCCGGGCGCGCGAGATGCTCGCGCATCACCACGCGCGGACGCCGATAGCTGCGCCGGATATCGTCGGTCGCGGACATCGCAGCGCCTCAGCCGCGATGGCGTGCAAGCCACCCTTCCAACCGGGTCAGGATTGCATCGCGGAACCGCTCTTCCTCAATCTCTTCAATGGCATCGGCGACGAAGCTCAGAACCAGAAGCGCGGTGGCTTCCTCTTCCGGCACGCCGCGCGAACGCAGGTAGAAGAGCGCGGTCTCGTCGATCGCGCCGGTGGTCGAGCCGTGCGAGCACTGCACGTCATCGGCGTAGATCTCGAGCTCGGGCTTGGCGAGGAACTGGCTGTTCTCGTCGAGCAGCAGCGACTGGCTGATCTGGTAGCCATCGGTCTTCTGCGCGCCCGGCTTCACGAGAATCTTGCCCTGGAAGATGCCCTCGGCGCCGTTCTTCAGCACTTTCTTGAAGACCTGACGGCTCTCGCCGCGCTCCGCCCCGTGGGTAATGAAGACGGTGTCGTCGTGGTGGAACTTGCCGGTTTTGCCATCGCCAAGAGCTGCCCCCGCAACGTGGGCATTCGCGTCGTCGCCCACGATGTCGATCACGCATTCATTGCGCGTCAGCACCCCGTTCGAGGTCAGCGTGAAGCTCTTGAACAGGCCTTCTTCCGCCACGCGGGTGAAGATCGAGGTGATCGCCCGACGCTCATGGTCGCGGCCCTGTACGCGGATGTGGTGGAATTTCGCGCCTTTGGCGACGTCCACTTCCATCAGCTTGTTGAAGCGCGCGCCCGCCGGGCCGTTCTCCAGAACCGTGATCTCCGCGCCCTCTTCCAGCTTCACGAGGTGATGCAGGATCGGATCGGAAGTCTCTGATTCATGGGTGTAAATCAGGCTCACGGGTTTCTCGGCGGCACCGGTCACGCGGATCAGGACGCCATCGGTGGCGGACGCCGTGTTGAGCGCTGCGAAGGGACGCGTCACCGGGTCCTGACCGTTGGCTTCCAGCGTGCCGTAGAGGCTGCTGGCCCAGTTCACGTCGGGCGCATCGGCCAGACGCAGGATCTCGACGCCGGACATCGACAGATCGTCGGAAGCCTCGGGATCGAACACGCCATCGCGGAACACGATCTTCAGACGATCGATCTCGCCGAAGATCTCCGGCTCGTCATCGCTGAACGGCGCTGCGGGCACCGGATCGGGCGCGATGAAATCGGTCGGGTTGGTCCAGCGCCAGTATTCGTCGCGACGGCCCGGCAGGCCCATCGCGTTCAGACGGTCCAGCGCGGCGCGGCGTTGCGGCCCGAACCCGTCGGGCAGAGAAACGCGCGCCAGCCGCGTCTCGGCGGGGGTCATTTTCTCGACTGCCGACATTACGCCATCACCTCCGAGATCCCGTGTTTCGCGAGCAGGTCGGCATAGCCGTTCTTCTCGACTTCGAGGGCCAGTTCCGGCCCGCCGGTCTCGATGATGCGGCCGTCCGCCATGATGTGGACGACATCGGGTTTGATGTGGTCGAGCAGGCGCTGGTAGTGGGTGATCACGAGGAAGGAACGGCCTTCATCACGCAGCGCGTTCACGCCTTCGGCCACCAGACGCATCGCGTCGACGTCGAGACCGGAATCGGTCTCGTCGAGGATGCACATCTTCGGCTCGAGGATCGCCATCTGCAGGATTTCGTTACGCTTTTTCTCACCGCCCGAGAAGCCGACATTGACCGGACGCTTCAGCATATCCGCGTCGATCTTGAGCGATTTCGCCTTGCCGCGCACCAGTTTCAGGAAGTCGCCAGCCGAGATTTCCTCCTCGCCGCGCGCCTTGCGCTGCGCGTTGAGCGCGGTGCGCAGGAAGGTCATGTTGCCGACGCCGGGGATTTCCACCGGGTATTGGAACGCGAGGAACAGGCCTGCGGCCGCGCGCTCTTCGGGCTCGGAATCCAGCAGGTCGGTGTCGTTGAGATGCGCTTCGCCTTCGGTGACCTCGTAGCCATCGCGGCCCGAGAGCACATAGGACAGCGTGGACTTACCCGAGCCGTTCGGCCCCATGATCGCATGGACCTTCCCGGACTCGACGCTCAGGTTGACGCCCTTGAGGATCTGCTTGTCCTCTTCTTCCAGTTTGACGTGCAGGTTCTTGATATCAAGCATGGTTCTTCCTCAGGATACGGTTACAGCGGTGCCGGAGGCCGACACCATAAGCATGGATTGGCCGACGACCTCGTAGTCGAGATCGACGCCGACAACGGCATTCGCGCCCAGCTCGCGGGCGCGGTCTTCAAGCTCGCCGAGCGCCGTGGCGCGCGCGTCTTGCAATTTGGATTCGTAAGCGCCGGAGCGGCCGCCGATGATGTCGGTGACCTGCGCGAAGATATCGCGGACGACATTGGCGCCCATGATGGCTTCGCCCACGACGATGCCGTGATAGGTTGCGATCGGGCGACCCTCGATGGAAGGGGTGGTGGTGACGATCATGCGCGCTCTCCCGGTTTGCGACCCGTGCGGGCCGCGGCGGGCGCGCAAAGGGTCAGAAGCGGATGGTGGTCTCGGCGTAGCGCAGGGTGCGCGGCTCGAATTGCGCGGTCTGCTGCTCCACCCAGTCCGGCGTGAAGGCGAGCGCCGCCATGTCCGGTTGCCAGAAGGCGATATTGTGCAGCCCCACGAAGGCCAGCGCGACGCCCAGCAGCTGCACCGCCATCAGTTTCACCGAGGAGAGCCGCAGCATCATGCCCAGCCCGAAGGCGGTCAGCACCGCCGCAACCACGAGGACCAGATCCGGGTTGGAGCCCACTTTCTCGGCCAGTTCCGGCGTCAGAAAGCGCATCTTGAGCGCGGTGACGACCATCATCCCGATCGCGCCGACCATCAGCGCGGACAGGACCTTGAACACGGCCAGCCGCGAGTGACGCGGCTTGGCGATGACCTGACGCAGCATCGCGGAATCGTTGGCCACCCAGGCTTCCTGATCCCCGATATGCAGCTGAATCCGGCCCTTCGCCGATTTCCGCGTTTTCTCGATCCGCGCGAGGCGATCGTTGAAGCTGGCGCTCGATATCGTCATGGTCCTCACCTATCCATTTGGACAGGTTAAGACATGCATAAGGATTATGCCCGAAATGGGGCAGATCCTCGGCAATTTCGATATTTGCGCGCGTGAAGATCACCCGACGCTCCCCTCCAGTGAGATCGCCACAAGGCTTTGGGCTTCCATCGCGAATTCCATCGGCAGCGCCTGAAGGACTTCGCGGCAGAACCCGTTGACCACAAGGGCCACGGCCTCTTCCTCGTCCATCCCGCGGGCGCGGCAATAGAACAGCTGGTCGTCATCCACCTTCGAGGTGGTGGCCTCGTGCTCGACCCGGCTCGAGTTGTTCTTCACCTCGATATAGGGAACCGTGTGCGCGCCACATTTGTCGCCGATCAGCAGCGAGTCACATTGCGTGTAGTTGCGCGAGTCGGTGGCTTTCGGGTGCATCGAGACGAGACCGCGATAGGTGTTCTGCGCCTGACCGGCCGAAATGCCCTTGGACACGATCCGCGAACGGGTGTCCTTGCCCAGATGGATCATCTTGGTGCCG
>NZ_DFRG01000071.1:0-12312 GCF_002378135.1 Thioclava sp. UBA3469 | reverse complement strand
ATGCCGCAATGCGCGGGCGTCCGGCGCTGGGGCGCGGCCTCGCTCGATCTGGCCTATGTCGCGGCGGGTCGCTACGAAGGCTATTGGGAGCGCGGGCTGAACGCGTGGGACGTGGCTGCGGGCATGCTCCTCGTGAAGGAAGCGGGCGGTTTCGTGGAAGCCGTGCGCGAAGGGCGCGGCGTCCTCGAATCGGGCTCGGTGATCGCGTCGAATGCCGAAATGTTCCCGGCCCTCACGAAGGCGCTTCGGTCAAGCGACTGAGAAATCTCTGAAATTTAGATGTGGCGGCGAAAGGCGAATGAGAGTTCACCTTTCGTTCATTCCGTTGTGCCAGCCTGATGCGGTTACCAGAAAGGGATGCCGCCATGGTTGGACAGGAATACGGAGCTACGTCGATCGCGCTTGAACAGCGTGCGTTGACTGCGCTGCACGGACCGGGCGATTGCGCCGTCGACCGCGCATTGGAAGAGTTACGGCAGGCGGTCTCCGATCTCGCCTTCGCCGAGGCGGCCGACCTGATCGCACGTCACCGGGTCGCGTTCCTGGATGAGATGATTTCGGGTTGCTTTGAGGATGCGGATGCGGCCGAGCCGGACACGGCAGCGGCCCTGCGCGCAGCGGCCGAAGGGCTGCAGGAAGAGCGCGCGACTCTGGCAGAGACATTGCCGCTCGAGCTTTCCCTGCGCGCCGATCAGCGCGACGCGGCCTGCGATCGCATCCGCGCCGCACAACGCCGCCTGCGCAACATTTCTCAGATGCCCGATCATTTCGGCTGTGCCTGGGCGTGTAGCCGCGCCGGGGCAGGGCCGTGCGAGGACGCGGCAGAGCAAATCCAGCAGGCGCTGCGTTTCGATGCGGAAGCCATCGCCGATATCGCCCGGCAGGAGGCCCGCGCACGTCTCAGCGACGGCTTTGCGGCCTTGCCGGTCGCATCGCCTCTCTCGCCTCGCCGCGGCGGTGATACGGGGACGACGGCGGCGCAGGTCGCCCGCCGCCTTGTCGAGGATGCGCGCCGTAGACTTTGCTGAGCCGCGAGCCCGTCTTGATACGGCCAGCTATGCCCTGCGTTGGAGACTATGCAGACCCGAAGATCGTGCTAGCCTGTTGCGGCGCAAAAGGCGCATCGGAAAGAGGGTCTGAAATGATTCAGGAATTCAAGGATTTCATCGCCAAGGGCAATGTCATGGACATGGCGGTTGGCATCATCATCGGCGCGGCCTTCACCGCGATCGTCACGTCGCTGGTCGGCGACATCATCAACCCGATCATCGGCCTGTTCACGGGCGGGGTCGACTTCACCAATAATTATGCCGTGCTCTCCGGCGAGGTTCCCGCAGGGGCAAGCCTCGAAGAGGCGCGCAAATCGGGGGCGTCGATCTTCGCCTATGGCGCCTTCGTGATGGCAGTGATCAACTTCCTCATCATCGCCTTCGTCGTCTTCATGCTGGTGAAGATGGTCAACCGCGTGAAGGCCGCGGCGGAGAAGCCCGACGATGTCGCGCCCGCGGTGGAAACCGGGCCGAGCCAGCTCGACGTGCTCCTCGAGATCCGCGACGCGCTTCGAAAGTGACGGCGCGGGACGCCTCAGGCAGACGTTGCCGGCAAATATGAGAACGGCCCGGGCAAAGCTCCGGGCCGTTTCGTTCGTGGGGCAGGGCGGCCCTTATTCGGCTGCGTGCTTCACCGCATCCGGCGCATCGAGCGGCAGGTCGAGCGCTTCGGCCACAGCCTTGTAAGTCACCTTGCCTGCATGGACATTGAGGCCCGCGGCCAGGTGGGGATCCTCGGCGCAGGCGCGTTCCCATCCCTTGTCGGCCAGCGCCAGCAGGAAGGGCTGGGTCGCGTTCGACAGGGCGAGGGTCGCGGTGCGCGCAACCGCGCCGGGCATGTTGGCCACGCAGTAATGCATCACGCCCTCGACCTCGTAGATCGGGTCGTCATGGGTCGTGGGATGCGAGGTCTCGACGCAGCCGCCCTGATCGATCGCGACGTCGACGATCGCAGCGCCCGGCTTCATCGTCTTCAGCATCTCGCGGGTGACCAGTTTCGGAGCAGCGGCCCCGGGGATCAGCACCGCGCCAATCACCAGATCGGAGGCTGCGACCAGCGCCTCCGTCTCGGCTTTCGAGGCATAGGCGGTACGGAAGGTGCCGCCGAACGTGTCATCGAGATAGCGCAGACGCGGCAGCGACTTGTCGAGCACGGTCACATCCGCGCCCATCCCGGCAGCTACGCGCGCGGCGTTGGTGCCCACGACGCCGCCGCCGATCACGACGACCTTCGCGGGCGACACGCCCGGCACGCCGCCCATCAGTACGCCGCGACCGCCATTGGCTTTCTGCAGGGTCCAGGCGCCCATCTGCGGCGCGAGGCGACCGGCCACTTCGGACATCGGCGCGAGCAGCGGCAGGGTGCCGTCCTTCGCAGTGACCGTCTCGTAGGCGATGCAGGTCGCGCCCGATTTCATCAGGTCATGGGTCTGCGCCGGGTCTGCGGCCAGATGCAGATAGGTGAAGAGAAGCTGGCCCTCGCGCAGCATCGCGCGCTCGGAGGCCTGCGGCTCTTTCACTTTCACGATCATCTCGGCCTGGGCGAACACATCCGCCGCATCGCCGAGGATTTTTGCGCCAGCCGCCTCGTAATCGCTGTCGGTGAAGCCCGCGCCCTGACCTGCGCCGGTCTCGACCAGCACCTCGTGGCCATGGGCGACCGCCTCTTGTGCCGCAGCCGGGGTCAGCCCGACGCGGAATTCCTGCGCCTTGATCTCGCGCACCGTTCCGATCTTCATCGCGTGTCCTCCTCCAAAAAATGGAAACGTCCTGCTCCCAGTATGCGCTCCGTCACAAGCAAGTGCTTTGCCAATTTGCCGGTTGTGGATGGGGTGGGTCGCTCGTATCTTCGATGAAATGCGCAAAGATCGGCAGGATATTGCATGAGCGACAAGCTGGACGCGACAGATCGTCGGCTGCTGGAGGTTTTGCAGCGGCAGGGGCGAATCTCCAATGCCGAGCTGAGCGAGCGGGTGAACCTGTCGGCCTCGGCCTGCCACCGTCGGGTGCAGCGGCTGGAGGAGGAGGGCTATATCCGCGATTACGTCGCCCTGCTGAACCCGCGCAAGCTGGGGCGGACCACGACGGTCTATGTCGAGATCAAGCTGTCGAGTCAGGCGGACGAGGTTCTGGACGCGTTCGAGAAGGGCGTGAAGCAGGTGCCGGAAGTGCTCGAATGTCACCTGATGGCGGGGGCTGCGGATTACTTGCTGAAAGTGGTGGCGGCCGATGCCGAGGATTTCGCGCGGCTGCACCGGGCGAAGTTGGCCAACATTCCGGGCGTGGCGCAGATTCAGTCGAGTTTCTCGCTCAAATGCGTGGTCTCGACCACGGCGATGCCGGTCTGAGGCTCAGGCCCGCCAGAAGCGCGGCAGGAACACGACGAGGATCGCGAGCATCCCGATCCGGCCCAGCAGCATTGCGAGCGTCAGCAGCCAGGTCGCGGCGTCGCTGAAATCGATCATCGTGCCGGTGCGATCGGTCAGTGGGCCGACCCCATAGCCGATATTGCCGAGTGCGCCCCATGTCGCGAAGAGCGCCGAGACGAAATCCGCCCCGGTCATCGAGATCCCGACCGAGATCAGGCCGAGCGTCAGCATGTAGCCGGTGAAGTAGAGGATCAGGGAGGAGAGTACGTCCTCCTCCAACAGCTTGTCGCCAAGGCGCGGTTGCAGGACGCGGTGCGGCATTTGCAACCGGCGCACGGCGGCGCGGATCACCGCGCCGAGCGCCTGCCAACGGAAGACCGACAGCGCGCCGGAACTGGACCCGGTGCAGCCGCCGATCAGCCCGACCCAATAA
Source organism: Thioclava sp. UBA3469 (assembly GCF_002378135.1). Classification (NCBI taxonomy): domain Bacteria; kingdom Pseudomonadati; phylum Pseudomonadota; class Alphaproteobacteria; order Rhodobacterales; family Paracoccaceae; genus Thioclava; species Thioclava sp. UBA3469. The sequence continues at coordinate 8,461 of NZ_DFRG01000071.1, read as the reverse complement.
GCCAGAACCATCGCGAAGCTTCCCCAATTCGCGACATTGGCGGTGCCGAAGCCGGTGCCGGTCATGATCGAGGACAGGTTGAAGGCGGCGGAGCGGAAGGTGGGTTCGATCCCGTCGGGCGCGTGGGTGTAGAGCCAGATCAGGAGCGCCGCGAGCGCTAGCGCGAACCAGCGCAGGAAGGCGTGGATTTGCGGGTCGTCCCAGAACGGGCGCAAGTCGCCCCGGCCAAGCTGGACATAGCGGATGAAGGGTAGGGCCGAGCCCAGCATGAAGATGACACCGGCATATTGCGCACCCGGCGAGAAGCTCGCGAAGGAGCTGTCATGCGTGCCGAACCCGCCCGTCGCGATCGTCGCCATCGCGTAGCAGATCGCGTCGAAGGAGCTCATGCCGGCGGCGGCATAGCTGATCGCGCAGGCCAGCGTCAGCGAGACATAGACCCAGAGCAGCGAGCGCGCGATGTTATGGGCGCGCGGCATGACTTTGCCCAGCGTGTCGAATCCTTCGGCCTGAAAATAGCGCATCCCGCCGATGCGCAGCACCGGCAGGAAGATCATCGCGACGAAGGCGATCCCGAGCCCGCCGAACCAGTTCAGCATACCGCGCCACAGCACCACGCCGCGCGGCAGCGTGTCGAGATGTTCGAAGACGGTGTAGCCGGTGGTGGTGATGCCCGAGGCGGCCTCGAAATAGGCGTTGGTCCATGTCGCGTGCGGCGCGCCCTCGATGAAGGGCAGGGCTGCGAAGATCGGCAGGCCGAGCCAGATCGCCGCCGTGAGCAGATAAGCTTGCCGCGTGTTGAGCCCGTTCGCGCTTTTGGTTCGGGTCGCGAGCGAGAGAACCATCCCGATCAGCGCGGTCTCGACCGCCGCCTCGAAGAATTCCTGCCAGTTCGGATTGAGATCGCTGAAGTCCATTGCTGCCGGGACCAGCATTGTCGTCCCGAGGACTGTGAGGATCAGGCCGAAGAGATGCAGGACTGGCCGGATATCGGACATGTGAAAGCGGTTCCCGCCAGAACGAAGTGCTGGCGCTAGGGTAGGGGGCGCGGCGCTTTAGGCAAGATCAAAGCGGCGGCGGCCGTGCTTTCTTGCGAAGGTGTCTTCCAGAAACCAAAAACCCCCGCGGCCAAGCCTCGGGGGTCATCGGTGCGGGCAAGCCCGCCAGCATTTTCAGGCGCCTTTTCAGACGCGGAGCGGTGCGCTTAGAGCGCGCCTTCGCGCTGAGCCTTCTTACGTGCCAGTTTACGGGCACGGCGGACGGCTTCGGCTTTCTCGCGCGCTTTTTTGACCGAGGGTTTCTCGAAATGCTGCTTGAGCTTCATTTCGCGGAACACACCCTCGCGCTGAAGCTTTTTCTTCAGAGCACGGAGCGCCTGTTCGACGTTGTTGTCGCGAACGCTGACCTGCATGTGGTGTCACCACCTTCCTAAGTTAGAGTTGCAGTTGCTTGCAGGAGCGCTCCATATAGTCACCAAAAGGCGGTTTGTCTACCGCCAAAGCTGAGAGAGGAAACGCGATGAAAAACGACCATCTCGATATGGACCGAACGCGATCCGAGCTGTTGGCGGCGATCAAGCCGCATGTGCCTTTCGACGGTTGGTCCGAGCCTGCCTTCAAGCTCGCGGTCTCCGATCTGGGGCTCGATCCGGGGCTGGCGCGGGTCGTGTGTCCGCGTGGCGCCGTCGATCTGGCGGTGGCCTATCACCGCGAGGGCGATGCGGCGATGCTCAAGCGTCTGGAAGAGGCCGATCTGTCGGGGATGAAGTTCCGCGACCGGATCGCGACCGCCGTGCGCTTCCGTCTGGAAGAGGCCGATCCGGAGCTGGTGCGCCGTGGGGCCGCGATCTTCGCACTGCCGCAGAATGCCACGACCGGCTCGAAGCTGATCTGGGAGACCTCGGACAAGATCTGGCGCGCCCTGGGCGACGTGAGCGAGGATTACAACTGGTACACGAAGCGGATGACGCTTTCGGGGGTCTATAGCTCGACCGTGCTTTACTGGATGGGCGATGAGAGCGAGGGCAAGGGCGACACCTGGGCCTTCCTCGATCGTCGGATCGAGGATGTGATGCAGTTCGAAAAGGTGAAGGGCGCTGCGATGAAGCTGCCTTTCCTGCCGAAGCTCCTTGGCGGCATCCGTGCGCCGAAAGGCACTGACGACATGCCGGGCCGGGAGGCGCATTGATGAAACCTGTCGAGATGCCGACCGAGATGCGCTGCGTCGAGATTTCCGAACATGGAGCGCCGGAGGTGCTGACGGAAGTCACCCGCGCCGTGCCTGTTGCGGGTCATGGCGAGATCCTGATCGAGGTGGCCTATGCCGGGGTGAACCGCCCCGATGCGCTGCAACGTGCAGGCGCCTACAACCCGCCGCCGGGCGCGTCGGATCTGCCGGGGCTGGAATGCTCGGGTCGGGTCGCGGCGATCGGGCCGGGCGTTACCGATTGGGAAGTGGGCGACGCGGTCTGCGCGCTGCTGCCCGGTGGCGGTTACGCCGAGTATGTGACCTGTCCGGCCGAACATGCGCTGCCCGTGCCTGCGGGGCTCGATCTGAAATCGGCGGCCTGCCTGCCCGAGACCTGCTTCACCGTCTGGTCGACCATGGTGATGCGCGGCGGCTTGCAGGCGGGCGAGCGGTTCCTGGTGCATGGCGGCTCTTCCGGGATCGGCACGACCGCGATCCAGATCGCGACGGCGCTGGGCGCACGCGTGTTCACCACTGCGGGCAGCCCCGAGAAATGCGCGGTCTGCGAAGAGCTTGGCGCTACGGCGATCAACTACAAGACGGGCGATTTCGTCGATGTGCTGAAGGCCGAAGGCGGCGCGAACCTCGTGCTCGACATGGTGGGCGGCGACTATATCGCGCGCAATATCAAGGCGATGGCCAATGATGCGCGCCTCGTCTTCATCGCCTTCCTTGGCGGGCCCAAAGCCGAGATCAACTTCGCGCAGGTCATGGTGAAGCGTCTCACGATCACCGGGGCCACGCTGCGCCCGCAATCGGTTGCGGCCAAGGCAGAGATTGCGCGGCAGTTGCGCGCCAATGTCTGGCCGATGATCAATTCGGGCAAGCTGCGTGTGATCCATGACAGCAGCTTCCCGCTGGCCGAGGCCGCAAAAGCCCATGAGCGGATGGAGACGAGCCAGCATATTGGCAAGATCGTGTTGGAAGTTGCGGGCGGCTGAACTTTCGTCACGCGTGCGCCGGGTGTATCATTGCGGCGCGCGCGAACCAACGAGGGGAGGCGGTCATGAGCGAAGGACGCTTTGAATTTCTGGATGGGTATCCGGCCGATGTGCTGGCATTCGAGGCCAAGGGCACGATCGGCGCGGAGGCTTACGAACAACATCTGATCCCGGCGGTGGAGGCCAAGATCGCCGCCGAGGGCAAGGTGAAGCTGCTCTACATCATCGGCGACGCATTCGACGGCTACACCGCGAAAGCGGCATGGGACGACACCAAGCTGGGCCTGTCGCATCTTGGCGATTTCGCCGCGGTGGCGCTGGTCAGCGATGTCGACTGGATTCGCTGGGGCGTGCAGGCCTTCGCGCCGATGATCCCCGGCACAGTCAAGCTGTTCCGCCTGAGCGAATTGGATCAGGCCAAGGCGTGGATTTGCGCCGCGGGCAAGGCCGAGGAAGACCACAGCCACGACGTCGCCGCGCGCCACAAGCTGCCCACGTTGGAAGATCGCCAGCCGCCGCTCGAGGACTGATCCCTCAGCGCACCTTTTCCATCAGCGCGTTGGACAGGCTGCAATCGCGGATCGTATCGGAGCCGCATTTGCGCGGCTCGAGATTCTTGGTCAGGCAGATGCGGGCCTCCTGAATGCGGCCCGATTTGCAGGTGATGGTGATCTCGTCGGCATCGAGGCCGGGATTGGCCTCCAGAAACGCCTGCTCCACCACCTTCGCGGGCAGTTTCACGTCGCGGTCGAGATTGGCCAACACCTCCGGGATTTCGATGCTCGCATAGGCTTCGCGTTCCAGCGCGAAATAGTCCGTGGCCGACAGGCCCGAGCAGCGCCCGTGCTTCTTCCATTCGTACCAAGCCAGCCCCGGCGCGCCGGTCAGATCCTCCATCGCGGCGGTCTGCTGGCGCGAGGGATCGCGATGCGGCGTGCGGCAAAAGCTGGGCCAGCCGCGCTCGTATTGCGGCCAAAGCCCGTGCAGCACGAAAGAATGATCGTGCTTCGGATCGCATTGCGGAGAGTTGCGCGCATCGCCCGTCAGCGCGCACCAAGTGGGCGACCAGCTGAGCGAAAGGACGTAATAGTCGAAATCGCCCGCGCGCTCGCCTTCGGCATGGGCGGGCAGGGCGGCGGTCGAAAGCGCAAGCAGGGCTGCGGCCAGAAGGCTCAAACGAGTCATTTTCTCTTTTCTCCTGACGCGCGATTGACTATATGAGGCGGCAATTCCCCTTCCAGAAATGGACCGCGGCAGGGAATTCCCGCGCCGCAGCCGATTTCTCGGCCCGGGAGAGATATGTAAAGGATGGCTGCAATGACGAACAAGCCCCTGATGGCAAAGGCCACCGCCGTGTGGCTGGTGGACAATACGACGCTCAGCTTCAAGCAGATCGCGGATTTCTGTGGCCTGCACGAGTTGGAAGTGCAGGGCATCGCCGATGGTGACGTCGCAACCGGCGTGAAGGGCTTCGATCCGGTCGCCTCGAGCCAGCTCGATCAGGAAGAGATCGACAAGGCCGAGAAAGACCCGATGCACAAGCTCAAGCTGAAGTTCAACAAAGCTGCCGTCGGCGAGGACAAGCGTCGCGGCCCGCGCTACACGCCGCTGTCGAAGCGTCAGGACCGTCCGAACGCGATCCTGTGGCTGGTGAAATTCCACCCGGAGCTGGCCGATGCGCAGATCGCGCGTCTCGTCGGCACCACCAAGCCCACGATCCAGTCGATCCGCGAGCGCACGCACTGGAACATCCAGAACATGACCCCGATCGATCCGGTCGCGCTGGGTCTGTGCCGCCAGTCGGAACTGGATATCGAAGTGCAGAAGGCCGCGAAGAAAGCCGCCGCCGAAGGCGTGATGAGCGATGACGAGCGTCGCAAGCTGGTCTCGACCGAACAGTCGCTGGGCATGCCCGACGAGCCGCGCCTGCCCTCCGGCATCGCCGGTCTGGAGAACTTCTCCTCCTCCGATCTCAAGCAGGAGACCGAGGAAGAGGACGACGCCGCGGATAACGCCGATTACTCGGATGCGGACAGCTTCTTCAACCTGCCCGAGGATGATGACGACGAGGATGAGGACGACAACCGCAAGTAAGTTGTCGCCATCGCGAAAGTTCAGGGCCGCTCCATAGGGGGCGGCCTTTTTCGTTGCGGTGCGACGCTTCGTGTCGTTGAGGCTTTAATGGGAACACGGGCGACGGATGAACCGCCGCCCGTGTCTCAAAGGTTGGTGTGAGCTGCCGGAGACCCGACGAACTCCCACGATAGGCGCGGCTTACTGCTTCAGCACCACGGGTTGGAACGAGAACACGCCATCGGATTTCGGATCGACCGTCATCTCCACCCAGCTGTTGTCGCTGCTGCCGAAGACCTCGACGCGGGTGAAATTCGCGGTGCTGCGGCCATCGGGCTGGAGCATGGGCTTGTCGACCTTGAAGTAATGCGAGTCGCCGTGAACCAGCAGGACCTGACCGTCGAAGTTATGCGTCTCCTCGACGAGGGTCTTGTAGAAGTCGGTGAAACCGTTCTTGTCGTCGAGGGTCGGCAGGAAATCGTCTTTGTAGCCGCCGTCGCTCAGTTCGAAGGGGAAGAAGATGTCGGCCTGAATGTCGATCAGGATGCCCGCGTCGTTATTCTCGCGCGCCTTTGCGAAGGACTCCTTGAGCCATTGCACGTTCTTCGGGTTTCGCGCCTCGTATTCCGCAGTCGCGGCATCGCAATCGGCCTGCGTGCGGTCGGACTTCTTGGTGCATTGCTTGTCGGTCACGACGAGGTTGTTGTTGCTGCCCGGCACGTTGAGGGCGACGAACATCACGTTGTTGCGCTCGAAACGGCTGTTCTCGCTGTAGGCTTCGCCCGGGGCGCCCTGACGTTCGACGTCGATCGGGTTCGAACCCTGCGACTTCGCGGCATCGAAGAAGGTCTTGCGCAGGTAGGACAGCCGCTCGACCGGGTCGTAGCTGCCGTTGTTGGTGCGGTGGCAGTCGACCCATTCATTGTCGCCGAGGGCGTAGAGCGTCGGCATGTCGAGGCGGTTGAAGATCGCCTGCACGTCCGCCCCGATCGCCTGATCGGTGCATTCGCTGCTGCCGCTCTTGGTGTCGCCGGCGAAGATCGTGAAGTCGAGGTTGTGATCGTTCATCGAGGCGACGGTCTGGTCGATCCAGTTCGCCTTCTCCTCGGGATCCTTGCTGTAGAACTCGTCACCCCAGAGCGCGACCTTCAGAACGCCCGCGTCTGACGTGGATTGTGCGTAGGCCGGAGCTACCAGCGCTGTGGAGAGAAGGGCCGCGGAGAGCGCTGCGGACAGCGTGAACGAACGGGAAAGGCGTGGCATATATACCCCCAAAGGTGACTTGATATGACGAAGGCCCTGAGGGCGAGGTGCCGCATCGGGCGGCAGGTCTCCGGCTCGGGGCGCTTCGGGCGTCATAATACCCCGAGCTGTGACAGCCCGCTGACGCCGGGGCGAAGGATTTGTGACGTAGGCCGTGTCGCCGCCGTCTGGACAGCGACGGCGTCGGGCGCGATGCTCGCCGCGAAAAGAGGAGGAGCAGATGCCGGAATTCGCGAACTATCCAAGCCTGAAGGGCAAATCCGTGATCGTGACCGGGGGCGCCTCGGGGATCGGGGCGCTGATCGTCGACATCTTCGCCGCGCAAGGGGCGAAGGTCGGGTTTCTCGACCGCGATGCGGAGGGGAGCGCGGCGATCGCGAAACGGTTCGGCGTCGAGTATGAGCTGTGCGACCTGCGCGACATCGCCGCCATGAAAGAGGCGCTGGGTCGGCTACGCGAGAAAATTGGCCCGGCGGATGTGCTGGTGAACAATGCCGCGCGTGACGACCGCCACGATTGGCGCGAGATCGATGCCGAGTATTGGGACGAGCGCCAGCACACCAACCTGCGCCACATGTTCTTCGCGATCCAGACGGTTGCGCCGGACATGATCTCGAAAGGGGCGGGGTCGATCATCAATATGGGGTCGAATTCGTGGTGGGAGGCCGGCAGCGGCTTTCCGGCCTATGCGACAGCGAAAGCGGCGGTGCACGGGCTGACCCGCACGATGGCACGCGAGTTGGGCGGGCATCGCATCCGGGTCAACACGGTCGTGCCGGGCTGGATCATGACGGACCGCCAGAAAACGCTCTGGGCTACGCCCGAGGCGCTGGAGGAGCATCGTCGCAACCAATGCCTGCCCGATCTGATCCAGCCGGAATATGTGGCGCGGATGGTGCTGTTCCTCGCCTCGGACGATGCGGCGATGTGCACGGCGAACAATTACATGGTCGAGGCGGGCTCGATTTAATCGTGTTGCGGCGCGCTGCCGGGCGGCGCGTCGCTTTGCCCGTTTTCCACCGGGCCGGTTTCTTCCGGCTCGATCTCGATCTGCGCCAGTTCAGCTTCGAGGAATTTTTCGAACGCATCGAAATCCAGCGGCTCGAACTGACCGAAGCCTTGAATCCATGTCGTGGCGGCGGACATCGCGAGCGGCTCCAGCTTGCACCATTTCACCCGGCCGCGTTTCTCCTGAGAGATCAGCCCGGCATTGGTCAGGATCGCGAGGTGCTTGGAGACGGCCGCCAGCGACATCTCGAAGGGCTCGGCCACGTCGGTCACCGCCATGTCGTCTTCGAGCAGCATCGTCAGGATCGTCCGCCGGGTGGGATCGGCGAGCGCGGCGAAGATCGCATCGAGAGAAGGGGTGGGCGGCGGTAGCATCGCTCCTTGATGGGGCGGCCCGCGATAAACGTCAACCGATCGGTTGAATATGCGATTGCTCGCATTCGCGTGAGCTTTGTGCGGCGCGAATTTGATGCCTATTTTCAAAATCGTTACGGATCAATGGGTTGCGAGGTTCTTTCAGGGGGCTATCCGGAATTGACTCAGGCGGGGGCCACGGCTATCACGGCTGAGACCTGAGTGGGGGCCGAACCATGCCTGATCACCGCTCCGACGAGCCCGATCCCGAGCGCCTCGCAGCGCTTGAGAAGAAGCTTGCGGCAGTGAGAAAGACGCAAGAACCGCCTCCGCAACGTGCCGATCATCATCTGTCCCAGGCGAATATGGCCTGGCGTATGGTGATCGAAATGGTTTCGGGGCTGGGGATCGGCTTCGGCATCGGATACGGGCTGGATGTGCTTATGGGCACGATGCCTTGGATGATGGTGCTGTTCACGCTTCTCGGGCTCGCGGCCGGGGTGAAGGTGATGCTTCGCTCGGCCAAGGAAATGAACGAAGAGCGTGCGGCCGACATGGCCGATGAAGAGGAAGAC
>NZ_DFRG01000130.1:1366-9241 GCF_002378135.1 Thioclava sp. UBA3469 | reverse complement strand
CGATACCGCTCGTGTCATGGGTGTGGAAGTGGATCGGGATATCGACCTCTTCCTTCAGCGCCGCGATCAGCTTGCGGGCGGCGGCGGGTTTCAGAAGCCCCGCCATATCCTTGAGGCCCAGCACATGCGCGCCTGCGGCCTCCAGCTCTTTCGCCATGCCGATATAGTATTTCAGGTCATATTTGGCGCGGTCGGGATCGAGGATATCGCCGGTGTAGCAGATCGTGCCTTCGCAGATCTTGCCGCTCTCGATCACCGCATCCATCGCGACGCGCATGTTCTCGACCCAGTTCAGCGAGTCGAAGACGCGGAACACGTCGACGCCGCTCTCCGCGGCCTGCTTAACGAAGAACTGCACCACGTTGTCCGGGTAGTTCGTGTAGCCCACGCCGTTGCTGGCACGCAGCAGCATCTGCGTCAGGATGTTGGGCATCTCTTCGCGGATGTCGCGCAGGCGCTGCCACGGGCATTCCTGCAAGAAGCGATAGGCCACGTCGAAAGTCGCGCCGCCCCAGCATTCGACCGAGAACAGATCGCTGAGGTTCGAGGCATAGGCGGGCGCGGCCTTGATCATGTCGATCGAGCGCATCCGGGTCGCAAGCAGCGACTGGTGGCCGTCGCGCATCGTGGTGTCGGTCAGCAGCAGCTTCTTCTGCGCCTTCATCCAGTCGGCGACCGCCTTCGCGCCCTCTTTCTCCAGCAGATTCCGGCTGCCCGGTTTCGCCTCATCCTTGTAGGCGGGCAGGCGCGGAGGTTTCGCTTCGGCGTGGGGCTTGTTGCGGCCCGCAGTCTCGGGGTGACCGTTCACGGTGATATCCGCGATATAGGTCAGGATCTTCGTGCCCCGGTCGCGGCGCTGCTTGAAGTCGAACAGCTCCGGCGTCGTGTCGATGAACTTCGTCGTGTAGCTCATGTCGAGGAAGGTCGGGTGCTTGAGCAGGTTGATGACGAAGTCGATATTCGTGCTCACCCCGCGGATCCGGAATTCACGCAGGGCGCGGTCCATCCGGCGGATCGCCTGATCGGGATCCTGCGCCCAGGCGGTGACCTTCACCAGAAGCGAGTCGTAATAGCGGGTGATGACGCCGCCCGCATAGGCGGTGCCGCCGTCGAGGCGGATGCCGTTACCGGTCGCCGAGCGATAGGCGGTCAGGCGGCCGTAATCGGGGATGAAGTTGTTTTGCGGGTCTTCGGTGGTCACGCGGCATTGCAGCGCGTGGCCCGAAAGCTCGATCTCGTCTTGCGACTTCGCGCGGGTGGCCTCTGCCAGCGTCGCGCCCTCGGCGATCTTGATCTGGGCCTGAACGATGTCGATGCCGGTGACCTCTTCGGTCACGGTATGCTCGACCTGAACGCGCGGGTTCACCTCGATGAAGTAGAACTTGTCCGAGTCCATATCCATCAGGAATTCGACCGTGCCGGCACATTCATAGCCGACCGCCTGACCGATCTTCAGCGCGAGCTGGCAGACCTCTTCGCGCTGCTCGTCCGAGAGATAGGGGGCAGGGGCGCGTTCGACGACCTTCTGGTTGCGGCGCTGCACGGTGCAGTCGCGCTCGTAGAGGTGATAGAGATTGCCATGCGTGTCGCCCAGCAGCTGCACCTCGACGTGGCGCGCGCGGATGATCATCTTCTCGAGATAGCCCTCGCCATTGCCGAAGGCGGCTTCAGCCTCGCGACGGCCCTCGCGGACCTTCTCGACCAGTTCCTCCTCGCCCAAGATCGGGCGCATGCCGCGCCCGCCGCCGCCCCAGCTGGCTTTCAGCATCAGCGGGTAGCCGATCTCTGCGGCCTCTTTCTTGATCGCGTCGAAATCCTCGCCCAGCACTTCGGTCGCGGGGATTACCGGCACACCGGCCTTGATCGCCACGCGACGCGCCGAGGCCTTGTCGCCAAGCGCGCGCATCGTTTCGGCCTTCGGACCGATGAAGGTGATGCCGGCGGCGTCGCAGGCTTCGACGAAATCGGGGTTTTCCGACAGCAGGCCATAGCCCGGGTGGATCGCATCGGCACCGCTTTCCTTGGCGACGCGGATGATCTCTTCGATGGAGAGATAGGCGCCAACGGGCGAAAGACCCTCGCCGATGCGATAGGCTTCATCGGCCTTGAAGCGGTGCAGGCCCAACTTGTCCTCTTCGGCGTAGACGGCGACCGTCTTCTTGCCCAGCTCGTTGGCGGCGCGCATCACCCGGATGGCGATCTCGCCACGGTTGGCCACGAGGATCTTGTTGAACATAGCGTTCTCCCTGTTGTCGAAAGTGGCCGCTACGGTACAGTTGCCGCGCCGCAGCGCAAGGGCCTACCTGCAAAGTTGGGCAAATTTACTGACCAAACCGCTCGGGTTTGCAAAGTCACGCTACGCGACCGCAGGTCCGTCCCGGCCCGTCTGGGATTGACTAGACCGGCGCTCTGGGCAAGGTGGGGCGCATGATCGATCTGCGCCCGGTTGGATATATCATCGGAATGCTGACATCCGTGCTGGGGCTGACGATGCTTATCCCCGCAGCGGTGGATTTGGGATATGGTGCCGCGCATTGGCTGGTCTTCGTCGAAAGCGCGGTGCTGACGACCACGGCGGGGGCGCTGCTGGCGCTGGCCTCGCGTGACGGTCTGGCCCGGACGCTGTCGATCCATCAAAGCTTTCTGCTGACCTCGCTCGTCTGGCTGACGCTGCCCTTCTTCGGAGCACTGCCCTTCATGCTGGGCGTGCCGCATCTGTCGCTGGTCGATGCCTATTTCGAGGCGATGTCGGGCCTGACCACGACGGGGACCACCGCGATTCCGCATCTCGACGGGTTGCCGCCGGGCGTGAACCTCTGGCGCGGGCTGCTGCAATGGCTGGGCGGTCTGGGGATCATCATCGTCGCGATGATCTTCCTGCCGGTGATGAAGGTCGGCGGGATGCAGTTCTTCCGCTCGGAAGGGTTTGATACGCTTGGGAAAATCCTGCCTCGCGCGATGGACATCTCGACCGCGTTGATCCGCATCTATGTCGGGCTGACCATCGCCTGCGCGCTGACCTATCTCGGCCTCGGGATGAAGGGGTTCGACGCGATCATGCATGCGCTCACCACGATGAGCACCGGCGGGTTCTCGAATTACGACGCCAGCTTCGCCACATATAAGGGCGCGCCGGAATACGCGGCCTCGGTCTTCATGGCGCTGGCGGCGATGCCGTTCATCCGCTTCGTGCAGGTGATGCGCGGCGACACGTTGCCGCTCTGGCGCGACCCGCAGGTGCGCGCTTTCCTGCGCTGGATGGGCTATGCGATTGCGATCATCGTGCTTTACCGGATGATCCGCCATGAGGCGTCTTTCTGGCCGACGCTGCGCGAGGTGACGTTCAACGTGGTCTCGACCTTCACCGGCACGGGCTATGCCTCTGAGGACGTGACGCAATGGGGGCATCTGGCCTTCACGATCCTGCTGATTTCCGGGCTGATCGGGGGCTGCACGGCCTCCACCGCCTGTTCGGTCAAGGTGTTCCGCTACCTGATCCTTCTCGAAGCGATCAAGGCGCAGATCCAGCGGCTCTACTCGCCGCACCGTCTGCTGAAAGTGCAATATGACGGCCGCCCGGTCGAGGATAGCGTGGTCAACTCGGTGATGGCCTTCTTCTCGCTGTTCATCCTGATTTTCGGGTTGCTGATCATCGCGCTGACCTTCACCGGCCTCGGGACCGAGACGGCGATGACCGCCGCTTGGACCTCGATCGCCAATATCGGGCCCGCATGGGGGCCCGAGATCACCGCGAACGGCTCGGTCGCGGATTTCCCTGACAGCGCGAAATGGCTAATGAGCGCGGCAATGTGCCTCGGGCGGCTCGAACTGATGAGCGTGCTCGTGCTGTTGCTGCCGCGCTTCTGGCGGGGCTGATCACTTCCAGCAGGAAATCTGCACCACCATCCCGTCCGCGATCTGCTGCAGGTCTTCCGGGTCGCGATTGGCCGAGATGCCTGCGGCTTTCGGGGTGAAACCGTTGTCCGACAGGCCCGGCGCCATCGCCTTCGCCTGCAGCGCAACAGTCAGGTTGTCGGGCAGCACGCGGTTCGCGTCGCCGCCTGAGGGCAGCAACATCCCCACGACCGCGCCGGAGCCGTCGAGAACCGGCCCGCCCACGTCGCCCGCGCGGGTCTGCGCCTCGATCCGGGCCTGATTGTCTTGTCCCTCCAGCCCCTTGAGCGCGGAGAGCGTGCCAAAATTGAGCACCGGCGCGGAGAGCGCTTCGGGATAGGAGAAGCCCGCCACCGCCACCTTGCTCCCGGCCATCGGGGCATCGGGGTTGAACTTCGCGACTTCCTTCGGCGCCAGCGTGTCTTTCGGGGTCAGGACCGCATAGCCCTTGGCGCCGCCGTCGAAGCTGAGCGAGGCGGGGTGATCCTCGATGGTGATCCGTCCGCATTGGTCGAGCCCCTCGGCGGCGGTCAGCACATGGCCGTCGGCATCGATGAAGAAGCCCGAGCGCGAGAAGATCGGCGCGCGTTTCTCGATCCCCGCCATCAGGGCTGCCCGCGTCACCGACATCGGCTGGCCGAGCGTCGCGTCGAGCGAACTGGTGCCGATGGGCGTGAAGCTCTTTTTCATCGCGTCGAGCACGCGGGTCCTGCGCTTGTCGTCCCCGGCGGGCCAGACCAGCGTGAAACCCTTGATCTGCCCGCGCGAGAGTTCCGCGTGGGTGTAGGACTGCACCGCGCTGTTCTGGCCTTCGATGGTGAAGCTGTTGCCGCGGATGTTGCGCTCGCCTCCCGTCGGCACGATTTCGAGCGTCTGCATGGCGTCATAGAGGCCCCGCAGCCGGGCCGCATCGCCGGGCTGGGAAATCAGCAAAACCTGCACGCCGCTGCCATCCTTGGGCGCGTAATTCACGAAGGGCGCGTTGTAGCGGTCGAATTTCACCAGCCCCATCGGCAGGTCGATCCGGATGCCGGCCTGATCTTCGGTCACGGTCTGCAGCCCCAGCGCCGCGCGCTCGGAGGCGACCTTGTCCAGAAGGGCCGCCTGCTGGGTCGAGGACAGCACGCCGGTCGGCTCGTAATCGTTCTTCATCTGCCAGTCGGCGATCGAATTGCGGGTGCCGCGACCGAAAATTCCGTCGATCGCGCCCTGATAGCTGCCTTCCCATTCCAGCGCGGTCTGAATGTCGCGCTTGGTCTGCGGATCGAGGGCAGCTTCCAGTCGGCGCGAATCCCGTAGCGTCTCGACCGGTTCGGGCGCGGGGGTGACCTCCTGCGGGGCGGGGGCGGCGGCTGTCGCTGTGGTGTCGGGGCTCACCGGCTCAGGCGCGGTGGCGGTGTCCTGCGCAGACGTGTCCGGGGGCGTGGTCTGATCGCCCGATTGCGCGGTCGCATCCGGCCCGTCCAGCGGCTCCACGTCGATCGGGGCGGGCATCGGCGCGCCGCGCACGTCGCTTTGGGTGTCGGCTTGCGGGGCGGGTTGTTCGGGCACCTGCGCGGGGGCGTTCAGGGTCGCGCCGACCGGCCAGAATTGCTGGCGGAAGTTGTTGCCATCGGCCACGAAACTGTCGCGCGGGATCAGCCCTTCGCGGCGCAGAACCCGGCGGCGCGCATTCGCCTCGGCATCGTCGGCAAAGGGGCCGAGCGCGATCGCGTACCAGCCGGAATCGAGCCGGAAACCGGTCGTGTCGGGGAACATGCCCGCCCAGTCGCGGGCGCGCGCTTCGGCTTGGGCGAGCGAGCTTTTCGCCTCGATCTGCACCCAGGCTTCGGCCCAGGCCGTTCCGGTCCAGATCATGCCGGTTAGGCTGGCTCCGACGACGATCGAAACTGTCCGTGAAATTGCCCGCATTGCTGCCCCCGTAATACCTGCTTTTCCCTCGACCTTAGCGCAACGAGGGGCGAGGTCACCCCCCAAACGCCCCCGATCGGGTCATGAAATCCGCCGTTGTGGGGCGGGGGCCTCAGCTTTGCACGTCGAGCGCCGAAGATCGTCCGCCCTAATCCTTGCAGGGCGTTGACGCCCCCGCGCCCCTTGCCTAGAGAGAAGGCGCTTCAACGGAAGGTGCGAAATATGGCAAACCCGGACGCCCCGAAATCCTTTCAGGAAATCATCCTGCGCCTGATGAGCTATTGGGCCTCGAAAGGCTGCGCGGTGATGCAGCCTTATGACATGGAAGTGGGGGCAGGCACCTTCCACCCGGCGACGACGCTGCGCGCGCTCGGCTCCAAGCCGTGGGCGGCCGCCTATGTCCAGCCCTCGCGCCGTCCGACCGATGGCCGCTATGGCGAGAACCCGAACCGCCTGCAGCACTACTATCAGTATCAGGTGCTCATCAAACCGAGCCCGCCGGACCTGCAGGAGCTGTATCTCGGCTCGCTCCGCGCGATCGGGATCGACACCGAACTGCACGATATCCGCTTCGTGGAAGACGACTGGGAGAGCCCGACGCTCGGTGCGTGGGGACTTGGCTGGGAGGTCTGGTGCGACGGTATGGAAGTCAGCCAGTTCACCTATTTCCAGCAGGTCGGCGGCCATGACTGCAAGCCGGTCTCGGGCGAGCTGACCTACGGGCTCGAGCGTCTGGCGATGTACGTGCTGGGCATCGATCACGTCATGGACATGCCCTATAACGACCCGTCCGCGCCGATCGCGTTGAAATACGGTGACGTGTTCCGCCAGACCGAGCAGGAATATTCGCGCTGGAATTTCGACGTGGCAGATACCGAGACGCTGCTGCGCCATTTCGAGGATGCCGAGGCCGAATGCGAACGTATCCTCGCCTCGCCCGAGGCGGACGATGCGGGCCGCAAGATCATCATGGCGCATCCCGCATACGACCAGTGCATCAAGGCGTCGCATCTCTTTAACCTTCTGGATGCGCGCGGCGTGATCTCGGTCACCGAGCGTCAGGCCTATATCGGTCGCGTCCGTGCGCTGGCCAAGGCCTGCGCCGACGCTTTCGTGCAGACCGAAGCGGGCGGGGCCTCGCAGAGTGAAGCCAACGAGGCTGTCGCGTGAATGGTAAGCTCATCGGAGGCGGCATCGTGGTAATCGCGCTCGTCTTCGGCGCGGTGGTCTATTATTCGCAGGAATACGGCTATTACGACGAGATCGCGCCGGGCTCCGACGCGGCGAAAGTCTCGCTGATGGAGCTGGACGGCACGACGCAGGACGAGCTGCAGGCCGAGGGCTACAAAGGGATCGACGCGGACAGCTCGCCCCTGCGCTACCGGGCCTGCTTCGACACCGATCTGTCGATTGCAACGGCGACCGAGACCTATGAGGTCTATGACCGACCGACCCCGCTGATCGGCCCGAAATGGTTCGACTGCTATGATGCGAAAACCATCGGCGCGGACCTCGAGGCAGGCCGCGCGGTGGCCTTCCTGTCGCAACACAACATCCACCCCGGCGTTGACCGCGTCGTGGCTCTTTATCCCGATGGCCGGGCCTATGTCTGGCACCAACTGAACGACGAAGCGGAGAAATGACATGCCCGATCTTCTGATTGAACTGTTCTCCGAAGAAATCCCCGCGCGGATGCAGCCCAAGGCCCGCGAGGATCTGAAGAAACTGATTACCGATGGCGTCGTCGAGGCGGGTCTGACATATGCCTCCGCCGGCGCTTTCTCGACCCCGCGCCGCCTGACGCTGACCGTCGAGGGGCTGACCGCGAATTCGCCGACCCTGCGCGAAGAGCGCAAGGGCCCGCGCACCGACGCGCCCGAAAAGGCGATCGAGGGCTTCCTGCGCTCGACCGGGCTGAGCATGGATCAGCTCGAGGCGCGCGACGACAAGAAGGGGCAGGTCTATTTCGCCGTGATCGAAAAGCCGGGCCGCCCCGCGACCGAGATCGTGGCCGAGGTGCTGGAGAAAACGATCCGCAACTTCCCCTGGCCGAAATCGATGCGCTGGGGC
>NZ_DFRG01000130.1:599-1061 GCF_002378135.1 Thioclava sp. UBA3469 | reverse complement strand
TGGCCGAAATCGATGCGCTGGGGCGAGGGCTCGCTGCGCTGGGTGCGCCCGCTGCATTCGATCCTCGCGATCCTGACCGACGAGGCGGGCGCGACCGTCGTGCCGCTCGACGTGGACGGCATCAAGGCGGGCGACACCACGCGCGGTCACCGCTTCATGGCGCCCGATGTGCTTCAGGTCTCGGGCTATGAGAGCTACGCCAAGCAGTTGAAAGCCGCCAAGGTCATGCTCGACCCCAATGAGCGTGCCGAGGCGATCGACCACGATGCCGCGCAGATGGCCTTCGCCAAGGGCTGGGAAGTGGTGCCGGACAAGGGCCTTCTGGCCGAGGTCTCGGGCCTCGTCGAATGGCCCGTCACGCTGATGGGCGAGATCGACGGCGAATTCCTCGACCTGCCGCCCGAGGTGCTGCAGACCTCGATGAAAGAGCATCAGAAATTCTTCTCGGTGAAGAACCCCAAG
>NZ_DFRG01000130.1:0-284 GCF_002378135.1 Thioclava sp. UBA3469 | reverse complement strand
TTCTTCTCGGTGAAGAACCCCAAGACGAGCCGGATCGAGGGTTTCGTGACCGTGGCGAACCGCGAGACCGCCGATCACGGCGCGACCATTCTCGCGGGCAACCAGAAGGTGCTCTCGGCGCGTCTGTCGGATGCCAAGTTCTTCTGGGAAAACGACCTGCGCACCGTTCAGGCCCACGGGCTCGAAGGGATGGGCGCAGGGCTCGACGCCGTGACCTTCCATAACAAGCTCGGGAGCCAAGGCGACCGCATCCGCCGCATCGAAAACCTCGCGCGCGAAATCGC
>NZ_DFRG01000064.1:5353-7635 GCF_002378135.1 Thioclava sp. UBA3469 | reverse complement strand
AAGGGGCGAGTTTGGTGTCGATCATGGTCTATCTCCTGTAACCGCACTCCCTGTGCGGTGTGTTCGCGATACAGCGAGGAAATTAGCCATTCCGTTCGCGAATAAAATGGATATTATCAGGAATGACTTTTACCATTTTGTTCTGAATAGCGATGGACATCACCGAACAACTCCGCGCCTTCGTCGCGACCGCCCGCGCGGGCTCTTTCACCGCAGGGGCGGAGCAGCTGGGCATCTCCAACCGGCTCGCCTCGAAATACGTAGCCGAGCTGGAGGACCGCCTTGGTACGCGCCTTCTGCAACGCACGACGCGGCGGATCGGGCTGACGCCCGCGGGCGAGCGTCTGCTGGCCGAGGCGCCAAGCGTGCTCGACGGGCTCGACGATCTTCTGGGCGCGGTGTCGGAGCAATCTCGCGGGTTCTCGGGCGTGCTGCGGATCTCCGCGCCCGTCACTTTCGGCGAGGTCTATCTGGCGGAGATGCTCGCGCGCTTCGCCGCCCCCCACCCCGATCTGGTGATCGACCTGACGCTCTCGGATGCGGCGACCGATCTGGCCGCCGAGGGGATCGACCTCGCCTTCCGGATCGGGCAGCTGCGCGATCAGGCGCTGCGGGCGCGCAAGCTGGGCGAGATCGGGATGCGCGTCGTGGCCTCTCCCGCCTATCTCGACCGCGCGGGCCGCCCGGCTCAAATCGCCGATCTGACCGATCACCGCTGCATCCATGACACCAATCACAGCGCGATCCCACATTGGCGCTATCGCGAGGGCGGAGAGATCGCCGCCCTGCCCGTTCCGGCGCAGATCCGCGTCAATAGTGGGCGCGCCGCTTGCGAACTGGCGCTGGCGGGGCATGGCATCACCTATGGGCCGGAATTCGTGCTGGAGCCGGAGATCGCGGCGGGGCGGCTGGTCTCGCTCTTCCCGCCCGAGACGCTGCTGCGCATCCCGCTTCACGCGGTCTATCTCGACGGGCCGCGCCTGCCGCGCAAGCTGCGCGCGCTGATCGATTTCGCCTATGAGGATACGCGCGCTCTGCGGGGCTGACCGCTCAGCCCTTGGCCACCGCCGTCACGCTCTGCTTCGCCGAGCGATCGCTGCGCTGCGCCGCCTCGGCGCGCTGGTCCATCATGTCCTCGACGAAAAGGCTCAGAAGCGCACCGCGCCCGTTCACCCCCGCCTTGCGGTAGATCGCGGCGCTTTGCGCCTTGGCGGTGCCCTCGGAGGTCTCGCGGAGCGCCGCGATTTCCGCCGTGCTCAGCCCCTTGATCGCAAAAAGCGCGACCTCACGCTCTGCCGCCGTGAGGCCCCAGTCGGAGAAACGCTCTTCCAGCAAGTCTTCGAAGGCCGAGGTCGCCCGGCGCAGACGCGCCTTCGCCCGCGCGCCCTCGCGCAGCGCACCTGCCAAGGCGAACGCGCCAAGCGCGAGCCCCAGAATCAGACCAAGCGCCGCCCCAAGCTCGAGGATTTCACGGTTCTGCCAGCTGATCGGCGCGGGATAGAGGCCGAAGACCGACAGCAGGATATCGGAGATGAAGAACAGCGCGCAGACCGCTTGGAAAAGCAAGATCGCCCCGACAAGCACCGCACGGCGCAGCCGCGACGTCATAGCGCCGCTCCCGCCGACCGGTCCGAGGCGTCAATCATCGTCGCTTTCCCCGCCGCCATCGTCGCCGCCACCGCTGTCGCCGCCGCCGCCACCGCTACTGTCGCTGTCGCTGTCGCTGCTGTCATGGCTTCCGCCATCGTCGCTGCCCGATGCGCTACTGCTATCGTCCGAGGAGTCGTCGGAGGAGTCGTGATCGGAAGAGTCGCTATCGGAGGTCGTCGTTGTGCGGTCGGAGGTGGAGGTCGCGGAATAGCTCCCCGAGGCGCTGCCGCCCAGAGGGCTATTGTTCAGGATCGGCGTACGGCTGGAGCGCGACAGGTCGCGCAGAATCTCGCCGCTGCGCGGATCGAGGACGATTTCGCGCTCGACGCCTTTGCGGGTGCCGGTGATGCGCACGCGGCCCAGCAAGGTCCGGTGCACATCGATATTCTGGTAGCCGTAGGATTTGAGTTGCCGGGTGACCGCTTCGCTCGCGGTCTCGGCCCGCGCGAGCCCTGGCGCCACGGGCACGCTCAGCGCGCCGATCAACGCGGCTATCGCCAGATCTCTGCGCAGTCTCATCGGCAAAACTCCCTCCGCGCGCGAACGCGGCATTTCAGAGGATTATGCCCGGCGCACATGGCACCGGGCAAGTCCGTTCGGATCAGTCGTCGTCGCCACCGTCGTCGCCGCCG
>NZ_DFRG01000064.1:4080-5022 GCF_002378135.1 Thioclava sp. UBA3469 | reverse complement strand
CGCCGCTATCATGCGACCCGCCGCCGTCGGAGCCACTGTCGTGCGAACCGCCATCGTCAGAGCCGCTCTCATGCGAGCCGCCGTCATCCGAGCCGTGATCGGAATCGGACGTGGTGTGGTCGTCGTCGTGGCTGTCATCCATGTGATCGTCGCTGCCCGAATGGTCGTCGCCGTGATCGTCCATATGGTCGTCGTCGCTGCCGTCGTAGAAATCTTCCGACTGCTGACGGACGCTGACGCCCTGCGTCATGTCATAGCCGGCGCGCGTGCGCGACATTTCCTGCTTCTGGATCTTGCCGGTGGCGCGGTCGTAGACCACTTCGATCTTGGTGCCGTTCGGGTTGTAACCCTCGGCCTTGACTTGGGTCGGGCCGACCTTGATCTCGACATTGGTGAAGCCATTGGCCTGCAGATCGGCAGCGATACCGTCCGTGGACACTTCAGCCTGTGCCATATGCGCCGAGACCGCGAGAGCCGCCAGCGCGGCGAGGGTGGATTTCATTTTCATCTTCTATCTCCTCCGGAACAATTGTCCGCCGCGGGCTGCGACGTCGGAGCAAAGGGTCGGCGGACAACGCCCGCCGGTCCATTGCCAATTGGGTTATGGAGGAGCAATAAACCTCAGGTTGTACGCCGTAAACCTGAGTTTATGCGTCCATGTCGAAGCCGAGATGCTTCGCGACCGCGAAAATGTCCTTATCACCGCGCCCGCACATGTTCATCACGATGATATGGTCCTTGGGCAGGTCAGGCGCAATCTTCATCACATGGGCCAGCGCGTGCGAGGGCTCCAGCGCGGGGATGATCCCTTCAAGACGGCAGGAGAACTGGAACGCCTCCAGCGCTTCCTTGTCGGTGATGTTCACATATTCCGCGCGGCCGGTGTCGTGCAGCCAGCTATGCTCGGGACCGATGCCCGGATAGTCGAGCCCGGCCGAGATC
>NZ_DFRG01000064.1:0-3772 GCF_002378135.1 Thioclava sp. UBA3469 | reverse complement strand
GGATAGTCGAGCCCGGCCGAGATCGAATGCCCTTCGAGGATCTGCCCGTCCTCGTCTTGCAGCAGATAGGTCCGGTTGCCATGCAGCACGCCCGGACGCCCGCCGGTGAGCGAGGCGCAATGCTCCATCTTCTCGTCGACGCCGTGACCGCCAGCCTCGACCCCGATGATGCGCACGGATTTATCGTCGAGGAACGGATGGAACAGGCCCATCGCGTTCGAACCGCCACCGATCGCCGCGATCACGGTGTCGGGCAGACGGCCCTCGCCTTCCTGCTCCTCAAGCTGCCAGCGCACTTCCTTGCCGATCACCGACTGGAAGTCGCGGACCATCGCCGGATAAGGATGCGGACCGGCAACCGTGCCGATGCAGTAGAACGTGTCGCGCACATTGGTCACCCAGTCGCGCAGCGCGTCGTTCATGGCGTCCTTCAGTGTGCCGCGGCCCGATTTGACCGGGACGACTTCGGCGCCCAGCAGGCGCATCCGGAAGACGTTGGGCGCCTGACGCTCGACGTCGGTCGCGCCCATATAGACCACGCATTTGAGGCCGAATTTCGCGCAGACCGTCGCGGTGGCGACGCCATGCTGGCCCGCGCCGGTCTCGGCGATGATCCGGGTCTTGCCCATGCGTCGCGCCAGCAGGATCTGCCCCAGCACGTTGTTGATCTTATGCGCGCCGGTGTGGTTCAGCTCGTCGCGCTTGAGATAGATTTTCGCGCCGCCCAGCTCTTCGGTGATGCGGGGCGCGAAATAGAGGGGCGACGGGCGACCGACATAGTGCTTCCAGAGATCGTCCATCTCCGCCCAGAAATCGGGATCGGTCTTGGCCTTCTCGTATTCCTCTTCGAGCGAGAGGATCAGCGGCATCAGCGTCTCGGACACGAAGCGGCCACCGAAAATGCCGAACCGCCCGTTCTCGTCGGGCACATTCATGAAGGAGTTGATCAGATCGTCAGCCATGGCACACCTCGCGCTATTCGTGAGGATCGGTCTAGCGTCAAAGCGAGACGAGATAAATCCCCGCCCCGGCATCTGGCCAAAAATACTCGATTGCGCGGGGCCCCGCTAAGCCCCGTCACTTCCCTGACGGGCAGCATGAACGAAAGCGCGGATTTTCTCGGGGTCCTTGACGCCCGGCGCGCTCTCCACGCCCGAGGAGACATCGACCTGCCGCGCGCCGGTCAGCAGGATCGCCTCGGCCACGTTCTCCGGCGTCAGCCCGCCGGCCAGCATCCACGGCTTTTCCCAGGTGCGCCCGGCGATCAGCCGCCAGTCGAAGGAAAGCCCGTTACCTCCCGGAAGCTCCGCCTCTTTCGGCGGCTTGGCGTCGAGCAGGATCTGGTCGGCCACCGCCTCATACTCCGCGATCTTCGGAAGATCGGCGGCATCGGCCACGCCGACAGCTTTCATCACCGGCAGGCCGAACTTGGCACGGATTTCGGTCACACGTTCCGGGCTTTCCGACCCGTGAAGCTGGATCATGTCGAGCGGTACGGCGTCCGTGATCTCGGTGAGAAGCTCATCGCTCGGGTTCACCACCAGACCGACCTTGGCGATGCCGGGTTCGACATCCTGCGCCAAAGTACGCGCCTCGGCGATCTCCAAATGGCGCGGGGATTTGGCGAAGAAGACGAAGCCAACATAGCGCGCGCCCGCCTCGACGGCGGCGGCGATGTCCTCGGCCTTGCGCAGCCCGCAAATCTTGACGCGGGCGAGACCCTGCGCGTTGCGGTCTATGGCGACGGTCGGCATCTCAGCGCGAGGGCTGTTCGAGCAGCGCCAGCACGTCGTCCTTCGGGCCGGTCTTGTCGTGGCGCAGCGTCTGAACTTCAGCTTCGAGCTTGCGCGCCTTGCGGTCCGACTGGCGGGCATTGCGGCGCAGACGCGACTCGCGCGCCCATTCCCAGACGAAGCCGATCAGAAGGCCCAGCAGGACGCCTGCGAGGATCACGAGGAACAGCGGCACCTGAACCGCCCAGTCCCAGCCAAGGAAGCTGCCCGCCTCGAGCGGCAGCACCCGCAGCGTGACGATTTGACGATTGGCCAGCGCCAGCCCGATCAGGACCACGGCGAGCAGACCGAGAAACAGCAGCCGAAGCGCTCGAATCATTAGCTCTTATTCCTCTTTCCCGTTCAGCCGGTCGCGCAGCAGCTTACCGGTCTTGAAGAAGGGTACGTGTTTTTCCTCGACCTCAACCGCCTCGCCGGTGCGCGGGTTCCGACCGGTGCGCGCGTCGCGCTTCTTGACGGAAAAGGCCCCGAACCCACGAAGCTCGACGCGGTCGCCCGAGGCCAGCGCCTCGGTGATCTCGTCGAAGATCGTATTTACGATTTTTTCGACATCCCGCTGGTAGAGATGCGGATTCTCCTCGGCAATCTTGGTGATCAACTCAGAGCGGATCATCTTGTTATCTCCCCCCACGGGCTTGGCCGGGTGTCCCCCGGCTCTTACATGCGTCATTTCCCAATTATAGGACCAATCGTTGCAACGCGGAACAGCAAAGACCCGGAAAATCCACGTAAAATCGAGCCCCTAGCGGTCTGCCGCCGACGGAAGCGCCTTCGCAAACGCAGAAATTCAGCGCTTCGCCCGCGCAAGCGTCACCCGTTGCGCGAATCGTCGTCGCAGATCGCCAAGGCTTTGCGGAACGAAAAAGGCCCCGCCAATCGGCGGGGCCTCTCGTTGAGCCAAGCGGCTCGATCTCTTATTGGTCGCCCTTGAGCGCAGCACCCAGGATGTCGCCCAGCGACGCACCCGAGTCCGACGAACCGTACTGTTCCACGGCTTCTTTCTCTTCAGCGATCTCACGCGCCTTGATCGACACACCCAGCTTGCGGGTCTTGGAGTCGACGTTGGTCACGCGGACATCGACGTGATCGCCAACCTGGAAGCGCTCGGGGCGCTGGTCGGCACGATCGCGGGCGAGGTCCGAACGGCGGATGAACGACTTCATGCCGTTGTATTCCACCTCGACGCCACCGTCTTCGATCGCGGTCACGGTCACGGTCACGATCGAACCACGCTTCACGCCGTCAACGGCATCGGAGAACGTGTCGGCGTCGAGCGCCTTGATCGAGAGCGAGATACGCTCCTTGTCGGTGTCCACTTCGGTGACAGCGGCCTTGACCATGTCGCCTTTGCGGTAGTCCTGGATCGCATCCTCGCCACGCTGTTCCCAGCTGAGGTCCGAGAGGTGCACCATGCCGTCGATGTCGTTCTCGAGGCCAACGAACAGACCGAATTCGGTGATGTTCTTGACTTCGCCTTCGATGACGGTGCCGACCGGGTGGGTCTCTGCGAAGACTTCCCACGGGTTGCGCATGGTCTGCTTGAGGCCAAGCGAGACGCGGCGCTTCGCGGTGTCGATCTCGAGGACCATGACGTCGACTTCCTGGCTCGTCGAGACGATCTTGCCGGGGTGGACGTTCTTCTTGGTCCAGGACATCTCGGACACGTGCACGAGACCTTCGACACCCGGCTCCAGCTCGACGAACGCGCCGTAGTCGGTGATGTTGGTCACGCGGCCGGTGTGGACCGAACCCAGAGCGAACTTCGACTCGACCGAGTCCCACGGATCCGACTGCAGCTGCTTCATGCCGAGCGAGATGCGGTGGGTTTCCTTGTTGATCTTGACGACCTGGACCTTGACGGTCTCGCCGATCGACAGGATCTCGGACGGGTGGTTCACGCGGCGCCATGCCATGTCGGTGACGTGCAGCAGGCCGTCGATGCCGCCGAGGTCGACGAACGCACCGTAATCGGTGATGTT
>NZ_DFRG01000017.1:43100-43782 GCF_002378135.1 Thioclava sp. UBA3469 | reverse complement strand
CGATCCCGTCGGTCGGCAGCAGCTTTGTCGCGGCGGTGAAACGCGCGCGCTCGACCTCGTCCAGCGGTTCCACGTCGCCCGGTTTACTCAGATCGACCACGAAGTCTTGCGTCTGCGCCTGCGTCGTCAGGGTCAGCTTGCGCGGGCCGTCGGAGGCACCCCAGACCGCATGCACCATCGGCGTGCCGGTGTCGGGCGCGTTCACGATCTGAACCTCGTCCGCATCGCTTTCCCAGTTCACCGCGCCGGGCTTCATCCAGCCCTCGCCATGCACGGAAGGTACCGGCACCCAAAGCTGCGCCGTCTCGCCACCGCCGGGCAGGCTGACCTTGGTGACCAGCTCGAAGCTGCGCCAGCCCGTGGGCTTGGGGTCGAACGCGGCCATCGCACCGCGCGCGCTGGCCGCCAGCGCCATCGAAGCCGCACCGAGTTGCAGAAGACGCCGTCTGTTCAAAGCCATGTCACCACTCCGCTGAATACTGGCCGCGTTCTACGCCCACGTCCCTGCAAGAACAAGGCAGCAGTTCGGTCAGCCGAACCGCCCGGTGATGTAATCCGAGGTGCGCTCGACCCGCGGGCGGGTGAAGATTTGCGCGGTCTCGCCCTCTTCGATCAGCTCGCCCAGATA
The DNA here is from genome assembly GCF_002378135.1 of Thioclava sp. UBA3469. Lineage (NCBI taxonomy): Bacteria > Pseudomonadati > Pseudomonadota > Alphaproteobacteria > Rhodobacterales > Paracoccaceae > Thioclava > Thioclava sp. UBA3469. The sequence continues at coordinate 43,154 of NZ_DFRG01000017.1, read as the reverse complement.
CATGAAGGCGGTGCGGTCGGAGACGCGGCTCGCCTGCTGCATGTTGTGGGTCAC
>NZ_DFRG01000017.1:42614-42791 GCF_002378135.1 Thioclava sp. UBA3469 | reverse complement strand
CTGCTGCATGTTGTGGGTCACGATGGCGATGGTGAACTGCTCCTTGAGCTGGTGGATCGTCTCTTCCAGCTTGCCGGTCGAGATCGGATCGAGCGCGGAAGCCGGCTCGTCGAGCAGGATCACCTCCGGCTCCACCGCGATGGTGCGCGCCACGCACAGGCGCTGCTGCTGACCGCC
>NZ_DFRG01000017.1:0-42301 GCF_002378135.1 Thioclava sp. UBA3469 | reverse complement strand
CAGGCGCTGCTGCTGACCGCCCGAGAGAGACTGGCCCGAGCTTTGCAGCTTGTCCTTCACCTCGTCCCAGAGCGCCGCGCCTTTCAGCGCCGCCTGCACCCGGTCGTCGATCTCGGATTTCGCGTAATTCGCGAGGCGCAGCCCGAAGGCGATATTCTCGTGGATCGTCATCGGGAAGGGCGTGGGTTTCTGGAACACCATGCCCACTTTCGCGCGCAGCCGGTTCAGATCGACCTTCTTGCCGAGGACATTCTCGCCATCGAGCAGCACCTCCCCCGTCGCGGTCTGCTTCGGATAGAGGTCATACATCCGGTTGAGCACGCGCAAGAGCGTGGACTTGCCGCAACCCGACGGCCCGATGAAGGCGGTCACGCGGTTCTCGGGCAGATCGAGATTGATCGATTTCAGGGCTTTGAAATCGCCGTAGAAGAAATCGAGGTTCTTGATCGAGATGCGCGGTTTCGGCGCGGGATCCACCCCGTCGAAGGTCATCGGCGAGCGTTCGCGAGTGAGGGTGTCCATCAGTGTTTCTCCTTCTTGGAGGTGACGAGGCGGGCGACAATCGACAGCGCCAGCACTGCGACGGTGATGAGAAGTGCGCCTGCCCATGCAAGGGCCTGCCAGTTGTCATAGGGCGAAAGCGCGAATTGGAAGATGGTGATCGGCAGCGAGGCCATCGGCTGCGTCAGATCGAGACTGAAGAAGTTGTTGGACAGCGCCGTGAAGAGAAGCGGCGCGGTCTCGCCCGAAATCCGGGCGATGGCCAGCAGCACGCCGGTCACGATCCCCGCCATCGCCGCCTTGTAGGCGACCGTGCGGATCACGATCCAGCGCGGCCAGCCCATAGCGAGCCCCGCCTCGCGCAGCTGGTCGGGCACGAGGCGCAGCATGTCCTCGGTGGTGCGCACGACGATCGGGATCACGAGGATCGCCAGCGCGACCGAGCCCGCCAGCGCCGAGAAATGCCCGAGGCTGACGACGAGCACCTGATAGACAAAAAGGCCCACGATGATCGAGGGCGCCGACAGCAGGATGTCATTCACGAAGCGGATCACTTTGGACAGCTTCGCATAGCGCCCGTATTCGGCCATGTAGGTTCCGGCGAGGATGCCGATCGGCGTCCCGATCGCCACCGCGATCACTGACATGATCACCGAGCCGAGGATCGCATTGCGCAAGCCCCCCGGCTCCATCGGCGAGGGCGTGTCTTGCGTGAAGACGGAAAGGTTCAGCGCGCTCGCCCCCTTGTAGAGCAGGTAGAGCAGGATCACGGCCAGCACGAAGAGGCCGAGCGCCGCCGCCCCCGTGGACAGCGTCATCATCACCGCGTTGACGGTCTTTCTGCGGGTCATCGAAGCCATGTCTTACGCTCCCGACTTTTGCTTCATGCGCTTGAGCATCCACTGGGCTGCGGCAAGCACGATGAAGGTGAGGATGAACAGAACGAGACCCAGCGCGATAAGCGACGAGGTGTAGATCGGCGTCGTGGCCTCGGTGAATTCGTTGGCGATCGCCGCCGAGATCGTGGTGCCCGGCGCGAGGATCGAGCCCGAGATGCGATGCGCGTTGCCGATCACGAAGGTCACGGCCATCGTCTCGCCCAGCGCGCGGCCAAGCGACAGCATGATGCCGCCCACCAGCGCGGTGCGCACATGCGGGATCACGATATGGCGGTTCACCTCCCAGCGGGTCATGCCCATGCCATAGGCACTTTCACGCAGCATCGGCGGCACCGTCTGGAAGATGTCGCGCGCGAGCGAGGCGATGAAGGGCAGGATCATCATCGCGAGGATCAGCCCCGCGGTCAGCATCCCGATCCCGTAGGGCGGGCCCGCGAAGAGAGTGCCGATCACCGGGACATGGCCCAGCGTGTCGATCAGGAAGGGCTGGATATAGCTCTGCATGAAGGGCGCGAAGACGAAGAGGCCCCAGATGCCGTAGATGATCGAGGGAATGCCGGCGAGCAACTCGATCGCGATCCCAAGTGGGCGGCGCAACACGCGCGGGCAGGTCTCGGTCAGGAAAATCGCGATGCCAAGCCCCACCGGCACCGCGATGACCATCGCGATGATCGAGGTGACGACCGTGCCGTAAAGCGGCGCCAGCGCGCCGAACTTGTCGGTCACCGGGTTCCATTTCGCGGTCCACAGGAACGGCAGCCCGTATTCCTTAAACGCCGGCCACGCCCCCATGACGAGCGAGGCGAACACGCCCAGAAGAACCAGCAGCACCACCACCGCGGCGGCCAGCGTCAAAGAGCCGAATATCCGGTCGGACTGGGCCACCGGGCGCGTGCTCTTCACGCCGCTGTCGTAATCGCTTGTCGCCGTCATCGCGCACTCCACTCAAAATCGCAGAAAGGGAGGGCCGCAGATGCAGCCCTCCCCCGTAGGTGTTTATGGAAAGAAAGATCAGTGGTTCATCGACCAGACAGCTTTGCCGTCCTTGCCTTTGATCTGACCCCATTCTTTCTTGATCTGAGCCACGACGTTTTCGGGCATCGGGATGTAGTCCAGCTTGGCCGCCGCGTCGCCGCCGTTCGCATAAGCCCAATCGAAGAACTTCAGCGCTTCGGTCGAAGCCGCACCGTCCTTGGCATCCTTGTGCATCAGGATGAAGGTCGCCGCGGTCATCGGCCAGGTCTTGTCGCCCGGCTGGTTGGCGAGGATGACGCCGAAGCCCGGCTGGCTCGACCAGTCGGCATTGGCGGCAGCAGCGGCGAAGGCTTCGGCCTTCGGCGCGACTTTCTTGCCTGCTTTGTTGATCATGTCCGTGTAGGTCATGTTGTTCTGCAGCGCGTAGGCATATTCGACATAACCGATCGAGTTCTTCGTCTGATCGACGTTCGCAGCCACGCCCTGGTTACCCTTGGCGCCAAGACCCACCGGCCATTCGACAGCGGTCGAGACGCCGATGTCGTTCTTCCAGGTCTCGTCGACCGAGGCGAGGTAATAGGTGTAGTTGAAGGTCGTGCCCGAACCGTCCGAACGGTGGACGACGGCGATCGCCGCGTCGGGGAGCTTCACGCCTTCGTTGAGCTTGGCGATGGCCGGATCGTTCCACTTGGTGATCTTGCCTTCGTAGATTTTCGCCAGCGTCTCGCCGTCGAGAACCAGCTCGCCCGGCTTGATGCCTTCGACGTTCACGACCGGGACGATGCCGCCCATGACGGTCGGGAACTGAACCAGCGTGTTCTTCTCCAGCTCGTCGCCGCCCAGCGGTTTGTCCGAGGCGCCGAAGGTCACGGTGCGGGATTCGATTTGCTTGATGCCGCCGCCCGAGCCGATGGCCTGATAGTTGAGGCCCGTGCCCGTCTTCTCTTTGTAGGTTTTCGCCCAGGCCGAGTAGATCGGATAGGGGAAGGTCGCGCCGGCGCCGGAGATGTCGGCGGCCTGCACCGCGGCGGCCGAAGCCAGCGTCGCACCGGCAATCGCGGCGGTGAGGGTGAGGCGGGTGATGAACATTGAACAGTCCTCGCTGTCAGAATTCGGAAGCTATGAACGCGGTAACGAAACTCGTCCCGTCCGCTGGGTGCACTCATGACGGGGCTTTTTGACAGCTATGTAACAGTCGCGATTGCGTGACAGGGCGTGATAATCTGGCGGTTTTAGGGGCTTCGGGATCACGATCCCCGCTGTGCGAAAGCCCCTGAAATGGCAGGGAACAAGACGCTTTCACACGCGTCTGGCCATCACGCCAAAATCGCGACGCCGCGAGGCAAGGGCGTTTTCAGCCGACCCTTACGTAAATTTCGCCGAGAAAATGACAGTCCGCAGGCGATTTTTGTGACGGTTTCGGTGTCACGAAGCGGTCGCGAAGGCCAGATTGCCCTGCCTTCGCGACTCAGAGTCGGCGTGCGGCGAGCGGATGCCGCACGATCTGACTCGCGGCGGGGCTCACAAGATCACGCGCGGCTCGGGCACACCGACGATCGGCGCGCGCAGCAGATGGGACAGCCCCTGATCCGCATCGGGATCGGTCATCCCCTCCAGCGCGCTCGTGACCAGCACGTCGCGCATATCGGCGCCCCCGAAGGCCGGACAGGTGCTGTTCTTCCCCGGCAGATCGAGATGATGGGTCATGCGGCCTTCCGCTTCGAAACGGGCCACCCGCCCCGAACTCCAAAGCGCACACCAGAGACCGCCCTCGGCATCGACCACCGCGCCGTCGGGATAGAGGCCCTCGGATGACAGATCGAGAAACAGCCGACGTTCGCCCTCGGGCCATCCCTCCGCATCGAGCGACTGACACCAGACCTTCCGGCTAGGCGTATCCGCGAAATAGGCCGTGCGACCGTCGAGCGTGAAGCAGATCGCGTTGGGGATCGAAATCCCCGAGACGAGCCGGCGCAGTTCACCCCGGTAATAGCGATAGATCGTGCCGCGCCCGCGCTCGGCCTCTTTGCCCATCGTGCCGAACCAGAAGCCACCCTGCCGATCCGCCCGCCCGTCATTCGAGCGGGTGCCGGGATCGTCGGCCTCCACTTCGACGAGCGGCTCGAGCGTGCCCTCGCCGATGTGGAACACCGACAGGCCGGTCTCGGTCGCGAGGATCATCCGCTCGCGATCCACCCAGCCTGCCGCCGAGGCCATGCCCTCGAACTGCCATTCGAGCGGGCCATTGGCATCGCGCGTCAGCAGCTTGCGGTTCAGGATATCGAACCAGAAGAACTGGCTTCGCTCGGGATGCCAGAACGGCCCCTCCCCCAGTTCGCAAACCCTGTCGTCAAACACGCTCATATGAATCCTCCCGCGATTTGCGGAAGCCTCTCACCCCTGCAGGTCTTCGGGCAAGAGGTTCTCGGGAATGTTCTGGAAACAAACAGGCCGGAGGAAGCGCCGGATCGCGAGCGTGCCGACGCTGGTCGCGCCGAAATTCGTGGACGCCGGATACGGCCCGCCATGAACCATCGCGTCGCAGACCTCCACGCCGGTCGGGAACCCATTCGCGAGGACCCGGCCCGCCTTGCGCTCCAGCACCGGCAGAAGGCGCCCGGCCAGCGCCGCATCGCCGTCATCCATATGGAGCGTCGCGGTCAGCTGCCCCGAGAAGCTGCGCGCGACCTTCTCCATCTCGTCGTCATCCTTGACGGTCACGATCAGACCAAGCGGGCCGAAGACTTCCTCGGAGAGAACTTCGTTCTCCAGCCAATCGGCGGCGGAGACGCGGAACAGGTAGGGCTTGGCCTCGCGCCGGTCACAGACCTGAGTGAGCAATTGCTGAACGCCTCCGGCCTCCTCGAACCGCGCGGCGCCCTTGGTATAGGCTTCGGCGATGCCGTCGGTCAGCATGACCTGCGAGCCACCGGCCTCGAGCGCTGCGAGAGCCGCGTTCACGAAACTCTCGCCGTCGGAGCCTTCCCGTACAACGACAATACCGGGATTGGTGCAGAACTGGCCCGCCCCCATCATCAGCGAGGCCGCCCAGCCCACGCCCAGATCCTCACCGCGCGCCGCAATCGCTTCCGGCAACATGAACATCGGGTTGACCGAGCCCAGTTCGCCGAAAAAGGGGATCGGCTCGGGACGCTGCGCGCAAAGGTCGTAAAGCGCCTTGCCGCCGCCCAAGCTGCCGGTGAAGCCGACCGCCTTGATCAGCGGGTGCTGCACCAGCCCCTGCCCCACATCATGCGAGCCGCCTTGGACGAGGCTGAACACGCCCTTGGGCATTCCGCATTTCTCGACGGCGGCCTTAATCGCTTCGGCCACGATCTCTCCGGTGCCGGGATGCGCCGGATGGCCCTTCACCACGACCGGGCAGCCCGCCGCCAGCGCCGAGGCCGTGTCGCCGCCCGCCGTCGAAAACGCGAGCGGGAAGTTCGACGCGCCGAACACCGCGACCGGGCCGATGGGACGCTGGATCATCCGCAGATCCGGACGCGGCAGCGGCTGGCGATCGGGCAGCGCCTTGTCGTGGCGCCGGTCGAGGTAGTCGCCCTTGCGGATATGCTCTGCAAACATCCGCAGCTGACCGGTGGTGCGCCCGCGCTCGCCATTCAGGCGCGCCTCGGGGAGGCCGGTTTCCTGCGTGCCGATCTCGGTGATCGCCTCGCCGCGTGCGTCGATCTCGTCGGCGATAGTCTCGAGGAACTTAGCGCGGGTCTCACGGCTCGAATAGCCGTAGTCCCAGAACGCCTCTTCGGCTGCCTCGCAGGCGGCGTTCACCATCTCGACCGTGCCGACGCAGAACTCATGGCTCGGCCCATGGGCTGGGTCGGAAGAGAACGTTTTGTCGGTGCCGATCCATTCGCCGGCGATCAGGTGTTGTCCGTGCGGGGTGAAGGTCATGATGTCTCCTTGTTAATTCGTCACCGGGCCCGACGCAGAACGGCGTCGCAGAGACCCTTCGTTCAATGCGCGCGGTTTCAAAGAACCGCCGTCATGCCGCCGTCGATGTAGAGGATTTGTCCGTTCACGAAATCCGAGGCCGACGAGGCGAGAAATACCACCGCGCCCTGCAATTCCTCGGGCTTTCCCCAGCGCCCGGCGGGTGTGCGCCCGCGGACCCAGCTGTCGAAATCCTGATCTTCCTGAAGCGGGCGCGTCATGTCGGTCATCATGTAGCCGGGTCCGATGGCGTTCGCTTGAATGTTCGAGCCGGCCCACTCCGCCGCCATCGACCGCGTCAGCATTTTGACGCCCCCTTTGGCGACCGTGTAGGGCGCGACCGTGACGCGGGCGAGGTCGCTCATCAGCGAGCCGATATTGATGATCTTGCCGCCCCCTTTCGCGATCATCCGCGAAGCTGCTTCGCGGCCACAAAGGAATGCAGAGGTCAGGTTGGTATCGAGCACGCGCTGCCAGTCCGCCGCGCTCAGTTCCAACATCGGACGGCGCAACTGGATACCGGCATTGTTCACCAGAATGTCCGGGGTGCGCCCCTCCGCGTCGAGCCTCTCGAACGCCGCGCGCACGGCGGCCTCGTCGGAGACGTCGAAGGCCGCGGCGCTCACGTCGTAGCATTGTTCGATCATTTCCTTTCGAGTCTGCTCGAGCCGTGCGGCATCAAGCCCGTTGAGCACCACGTGCGCGCCCGCGGCCGCCAGCGCCTCCGCGAAGGTTCTGCCCAGACCGCGAGACGAGCCGGTGACCAGTGCGGTTTTGCCTGAGAGATCGAATGTGTTCATCGCCCTATCCTCGTGTCCGTGTCGTGACCAAAAAGGGAGAGGCGGGCCGGAGGACATGGCCCGCCTCTTGATCCGCCCGAGGGAATGGGCGGATCAGCTTGAGACTACATTACGCAGCCTCAGTTGCTGCTCGCTTTCTTCTCGGAGCGAAGCCCGTCGATCGTCTTCTGCACCCGATCGATGACGTCGCCACCGATTTCGTCGCGGTGCTTGTCGTAGACGACCTGCGACTTCTCACGCATGCGAGCCAGCTCTTCAGGCGAGACTTTGTTGAACTTGATCCCGGCCTTTTCCATCTTCTCGAGCGATTTCTTGTTGAGATCCTGGATCACGTTGCGCTCGACTGAGCCGCCCTTGACTGCACAGGTGCGCAGCGCATCCTGTTCGTCGGGATCGAACGTATCGAAGATCGGCTTCGAGAACAGGAAGAGGAAGGGCGTATACGCGTGCTTCGTCTCGCTGATATATTTCTGCACTTCGTAGAACTTCGAAGTGTCGATCGTGACATAGGGGTTTTCCTGTGCATCGATCGCGCCGGTCTCCAGTGCAGAGAACACTTCGCCGAAGGCCATCGGCGTCGCGTTGGCACCGAGATTGTCGAAAGTGTCAAGGAAGATATTGTTCTGCATCACGCGGATCTTGATGCCCTTGAGGTCTTCCCACTTGGTGATCGGACGCTTCGAGTTCGACACGTTACGGAACCCGTTCTCCCAATAGGCGAGGTTGACCAGCCCTTTGTCGGCCAGCTTGTCATTCAGGAACTTGCCGAAATCGCCATCCATGACGGCGTAGGCTTCCTCGTTGGTCTGGAACAGGAACGGCAGATCAAACACACCGAGCGCTGGTTCGATCCCGACAAGCGGCGAGGACGAGGTCACCACCGCGTCGAGCGTGCCCGAGCGAAGCGCCTGGGTCGCCTGAAGGTCGCCGCCAAGCGAACCGCTCCAGTAAGCCTGAAGCTTCATCTTGCCGCCGGTCTTGTCGTCAAGACACTGCTGCATCGCATCGACGCCATTATGCACCGGGTGGTTCTCGGCGACACCGTTGGAAATCCGGATCGTGCGGTCGTGGAATTCGGCTGCGGCAGGGCTTGCGACCGCTACCATCGTGCCAAGCAGAAGCGCTGCTTTAATTGCCTTGGTTTTCATTGTTTCCTCCCTTTGGAAATTAACGTTGGCAAATGTTGACCCGTGACCGGTCAGTAGAACCAATGTGCCGGAACGAGCACGATCTGCGGAAAGGCCACGAGAACGAAGAGCACCAGGATCTCGGCCACGAGGAAGGGCCAGACACCGATGATCACACGGCCAAGGGGGATCCTCCCGACCCCGCTGACCACGTTGAGGACGACACCGACAGGCGGCGTCAGAAGTCCGATGCAGCAGTTCATGATGAACATCACACCGAAGTAGATCGGATCGATCCCCGCCTTCTGCACCAGCGGCAAGAGCACCGGGGTCAGGATCAGGATCGTCGGCGTGAGATCGAGGGCGGTGCCGACCATAATAATCAGCACCATGATGAAGGCCATGAGCAGCTTCGGATGCTCGATCAGCGGTTCGATGATGCTGCCGAGCTCGGCGGGGATGTTCGCCATCGTGATGAGCCAAGCCGAGACCAGCGCGGCACAGACAAGGAACATGATCGCCGCCGTTGTGCGACCTGCCGCGATGAACACGCCCGGCAGGGACTTCAAGGTGAGTTCGCGATAGACGAAGAGCCCGACGAAGAGCGCATAGAAGGTCGCGATCACCGCAGCCTCGGTCGGGGTGACGACACCGAACTTGATACCGCCGAGAATGATCACCGGCATGCCAAGCGCCCAGATTGCGCGCATCCCTGCCCGGCCTTTCTCGCCCCAGCTGGCACGCGGCAACGTCTCGGCCTTGTCCTTCCGGGCAACGAAGAGCCAAGTGACGATCAGCACGGTCCCCATCAGGACACCAGGTGCGATGCCAGCCATGAACAGCTTGGAGATCGAAAGGTTGCTCGCGACGCCGAAGATAATGAAGGCCATCGAGGGCGGGATGACCGGCGCGATCACGCCACCTGCGGCGATCAGGCCGGCGGAACGCGGCACGTCATAGCCGGCGCGGCTCATCATCGGCAGCAAGATCGCAGCGAGTGCGGCACTATCGGCGGCAGCCGAGCCAGAGATCGAGGCGAGGATCACCGCCGCCATGATGGCGACGATGCCCAGACCGCCGCGGATATGCCCGACGCAGGCGATCGCGAAGTCGATGATCCGGCGCGAGAGCCCGCCGGCATTCATCAGTTCGCCTGCGAGAATGAAGAACGGGATCGCGAGAAGGGTGAAGGTATTCGCCCCGATCGCCATATTCTGGGCGATGATCTGGGTGTTGAACATCCCCAGATATTCCATCAGCGCGATGCCACAGAAGATCAGAGCGAAGGCAACAGGAACCCCGATGGCCATGGCGCCGATGAGCGCGACAAGAAAGACAACGAGGGTCATGATGCACGCCCCTCGATATCTTCAGCGTCATGATGTTGGCCTGCGAAGCGGGCGAACTCGGCGTCGCTCATCCGACCGGTCAGCAACCGGAAGAGCCGCTCGAGCGAGATGAGGATGATCCCGGCACCCGTGAACAGCCCGGTGCCGTAGACAAAGCCCATCGGCATCATCGTTACCGGAGCGCCCATCGTCATGTTGATCGGCAGCTGCTTCCATGTGCCGATAAAGAGCACCGCCGAACAGCCGATGATCACGATCTCGCTCAGCCCCATCAGGACCATGCGTCCGCGACGACCGAAGGCCGCGACCACCGTCTCCATGCCCATATGCATATGGTGATGGTGTGCGACGACGGCGCCGATGAAGGTCAGCCAGACGAAGAAGAAGCGCGACATTTCCTCCGAGACGGCAATGCCGCTATCGAACGCGTAGCGCAGGATGACATTGAGAAAGACCATCAGAGCCATCCCGGCGAGCAAAAGCGCCAGCAGGATGTCGAGGCCACGGTAGAAGAGTGCGATAAGTTTCTGCATCCGCTTACACCCTGTCGCCGAGGCCGCGGGCGACCAGGTTGGCAATCAGCGCGCGGCTGCCAAAGACCCATTCGGGACAGGCATCACAGCGAGCGACGCGGTTCACCAGAGCCCCGAGCCGCGGCGAAGCAATCTCGACCTCGTCGCCGGTCTCGTGGGTGAAGCCCTGCCCCGGCGCACGACGATCCTGCACCGGCGCGAAAAGCGTGCCGAGGAACAGGACCGCGCCGTCGGGATATTGGTGGCTGCGATTGAGCATCTGCCGGGCGAGCTCGGCGGGCGACCGGCTGATCGCCTCCATGCGGCTCTCACCCGCCATCTCGAACCCGTCGGTGCCGCGCACGCGCAGAGTGACGACCGCGGTCTCGACATCGGCGAGCGTGAAATGGTCGTCGAAAATCCGCAGGAATGGCCCGATCGCGCAGGAGGCGTTGTTATCCTTGGCCTTGCCGAGCAGGAGCGCCGAGCGGCCTTCGACGTCGCGCAGGTTTACGTCATTGCCCAACGTCGCACCGAGGATCGTGCCATCCGAGCGGATCGCCAGCACAATCTCGGGCTCGGGATTGTTCCAGTCCGAAATCGGGTGGATGCCGATCTCGGCACCGCATCCGACAGATGACATGGGCTGGGCCTTCGTGAAGATCTCTGCGTCCGGACCAATGCCGACCTCGAGATATTGCGACCAGAGGCCCATCTCCTGCAGCAGTGCCTTCACTTTCGCAGCAGCTTCCGATCCGGCAGAGATATCGCGCAGGTTCTCACCGATCACCGGAGCAAGCTTGGCGCGAATGTCCTGCGCGGCCTGAAGGTCGCCGCCGGCGCGTTCTTCGATCACGCGCTCCAGCATACTTTCAGCGAAGGTGACGCCCGCGGCCTTCACCGCCTGAAGATCGATCGGGGCCAAGAGATGACCGGCCGCCCCGGACAGAAAATCCTTGAGTGAGCCGAGCACCGGCAGATCGTCGCGCCGCAGAATTGCGTGCAAATCGTCGCATTCCAGAAGCCCGGAAACCGTCGCTGCGATATGCGTAAGATCGTGCAGGATTCCGTTGCGCAGAACGGTTACGCAGGGCCCGCCTTCCGCCTTCGACCAGACCCGGCCGACCAGCAGGGCGCGTGCTTCATCCTCGGGCAAAATACGGCCCGTTTCCAAATTGAGCATAGGTGCCAATTCCCCCTCCATGTTGTCGGGCGCAGTATCTCCTCATACCGCACTGACATATGATGTCAGACAACACTACAACCTAAAATACAACCCCTATTCTGCGCCGCCTATGCGGCTCAAGCGTATGTGATGCTCAGCTTACTCGACGAATTCGAACTGCAGGCCGACACGTTCCGCGGAGTTGACCAGATGGCGCTGCATCGCGGCCCGTGCCGCGGCGGGATTGCGCGCTCGAATGGCCTCGCAAATCGCCCCGTGCTCTTCGATCGTCCACGCGATCACATCGTCGAGCTGCCCCTCGGCGCGCGCAATCGTAATGACATGGCTGATCCGCTCCGAGATCGCGGTGACGAATTGCACGAAATAGTCATTGCCCGTCGCCTCGGCGATGATGCGGTGGAAATCGAGGTCGGCGGTGACGCCCGACTTGCCCCAATCACGAATACCCGACAGCCCCATCATCGCGGCGTCGAGCGCCGCCATCTGGGCCTCGGTGTGGTTCACTGCTGCGAGTGCAGCCGCTTCCATCTCCAGCGGCACGCGCACCTGATAGAGATCGTTGAAGGCGTGCCGGTCCATCTTCTTGCCATCCTCGAGACGGATCTGGCGTGCTTTGCGCTCCACCACGAAGGCACCGACACCCTGTCGCGTCTCGACCAGCCCTTCGTTGCGCAGTTGCGCAATCGCTTCGCGCACGACGGTGCGGCTCACGCCGAAGGTCTTGGACATCGCATGCTCTGTCGGCAGCTTGTCACCGGCTTTCAGCACGCCATCATAAATCCGCTTGGCGAACTGCGTGGCGATCCGCGTTGGCAGGTGATCCGCGCGGGCAATCTGCTCGAACTCATTATCCATCACTCATTCCTCGTCTCGTCCCAAGTCCGTCAACTTTCGAGGTCGATCAGACACCCAGGGTTCATCGTCAAATTTGGATCGATCGCCCGCTTGATCCGCCCCAGCAGATCATGCTGAACCGAAGACGCGCGCGCGGCGAAGTCGGCCTTCTTGAGACGTCCGACCCCGTGCTCTGCGCTGATCGAACCGTCATAGCGATCCAGGACCCCGTTGAGAACTGTTTTAGCTCGAAAAATCTGCTGATCGAGCGCCTCCATGCCCTCCGGGTCTGGCAGCACGTTCAGATGCACATTGCCATCCCCCACGTGACCGTAGGAGACGCAGACCGCCCCGGGCAAGGCTTCTCCGACCGCCGCCTCGGCCTCAGCAACGAACGCAGCCAGTTCTGAAAGCGGCACCGAGAGATCCGTGCGCAGATGTTTTCCGCGCCGCGCCTGCCCCTCGTTCATCCCCTCACGCACCAGCCAGATATTCCGCGCCTGAGCTTCCGACTGCGCGACCACGCCGTCGCGCACGAGCCCCTCTTCCATCGCCAGTTCGAGGAATTGAGAAAGAAGAGCCTCGATATCGACGAGACCCGAGCCCGAAAGCTCAACCAGCGCATAGGCGCGATGTGCGGGCTCAAGCGGCAGCGAAAGATCGGGAATACCCTCGCGTGCGAGCGTGAATGCCTCGGCGGGCAGGAATTCGAAGGCCGACATGAGGTCACAGCACTGGCGACGCGCGAGACGGTAAAGCTCGATCGCATCTTCTAGCGAGTCGAGCGCCAGCAACGCGGTCGAGACTTGGTCGGGTGCGGGCATCAGCTTGAAGGACACGGCCGTGACGATGCCCAGCACCCCTTCGGCTCCGATGAAAAGCTGCTTGAGATCGATCCCGCGATTATCCTTGCGCAGCCGACTGAGCCGATCGAGCACGCGACCGTCCGGCAGGACGACCTCAAGCCCGAGCACCAGCTCGCGCGTCATTCCATAGCGCAGGACGTTCACCCCGCCCGCATTGGTCGAGACATTGCCACCGATCTGGCAGGTGCCTTGCGCGCCGAGCGCGAGCGGGAAGTAGAGACCGGCCTCGGCCACTTCTTCCTTGAACGACTCGAGCACGACACCAGCTTCGACAACCGCCGTGAAATCCTGTGCGCTCAGGCTGCGGACCCGGTCCATACGCTCGAGCGACAACACGACCTGAGACTCAGGCGCATCGGGCACCGCGCCCAGAGCAAGTCCGCTACGCCCCCCCTGTGGCACAACGCCGAGCCCGAGCTTTGCACAGGCTCGCACGGCGCGGGATACGTCTTCGGTGCTCCGCGGTCGCAAAAGCGCAATGGCAGAACTGGTGATGTCGCCGTGCCAGTCCTGGCAATGGCGCGCGATCAGCCCGGCATCGGTCGAGACCATGTCGCCGCCTAGCATCGTGCAAAGTTCCTTCGCCGCCTCACCTTTCTGCATGCCTATCTCCCCCACTCTTGTTCTTCGTGCTCGCCCGTCGCCCCATCTCGACCAGCTGGACAAAAATGATTTGCATCCCGCATATATCTGGTTATCAGACAACATTACAACATCTTTGATGCTGGACTGCGAATTTCTCAGGGAGGAGACACGTTATGCACGCACTCATTGTCGGCGCGGCGGGAATGGTTGGCCGAAAACTCACCGGTCGAATCGTCCGAGGAGCGCCCCTTCAGGGCAAAGCGGTCGACCACCTGTCGCTGGTCGACGTAATCGCCCCGGAAACGCCGGAGGGATACTCAGGCACCTCCGATTGCCTGCAAGCCGACCTGTCCGAAGCAGGCACGGCAGAGAAACTGATCGCCGCGCGGCCTGATGTAATCTTCCACCTAGCCGCGATCGTTTCGGGCGAGGCCGAGAAAGATTTCGAAAAGGGCTACCGGATCAATCTCGACGGCAGCCGCGCACTCTTCGAGGCAATCCGTCACGCGAATCTCGCCGATGGCTATCGTCCGCGGGTGGTCTTCGCCTCTTCCATCGCGGTGGTGGGCGCGCCGCTGCCCTATCCGATCCCCGACGAGTTCCACGCGACGCCCCTGACCAGCTACGGCACCCAGAAGGCGATCTGCGAATTGCTGCTGTCGGACTATTCGCGCCATGGTTTCTTCGACGGGATCGGCATCCGCCTGCCCACGATCTGCATCCGTCCGGGCAAACCGAATGCCGCAGCGTCAGGCTTCTTCTCGAACATCCTGCGCGAACCCCTGGTGGGTCAGGAAGCCGTGCTTCCGGTGCCCGAGACGATCCGGCACTGGCACACCTCGCCGCGCTCGGCAGTGGGTTTCATGCTGCACGCAGCCGATATCGATCTGGATGAGGTCGGGCCGCGCCGCAACCTTTCGATGCCGGGTGTCAGCGCCACAGTCGGCGAACAGATCGAAGCCTTGCGCCGAGTTGCAGGACAAAAGGCTGTCGCCCTGATCCGGCGCGAGCCAGACGCGATGATCACCAAGATGTGCGAGAGCTGGGCCGCAGGCTTCGACGCGACCCGCGCCCGCCAACTCGGCTTCACCTCGGAAGACAGCTTTGACGCGATCATCCAAGCGCATATCGAGGATGAACTGGAAGGTGCCGCGTGACACAGCCGCTCCCCAATATTGCTTTTCTGGGCACAGGTCTAATGGGGGCGCCGATGGTTCGGCGCCTCCTCGGGGCGGGCTATCCCGTCACCGTATGGAACCGCGCTGCCGAAAAGGCCCGCGCGCTGGTCGCCGCCGGGGCCGAGCAGGCGGGGAGCCCCGCCGAGGCCGTAGCGAAGGCGGATATCACCTTCACCATGCTTTCTGATGGTGCAGCGGTGGCCGACGTGCTGTTTGCGCAAGGCACAGCCGAAGCCCTGCGCCCGGGCAGCGTGCTGATCGACACCTCGTCGATCGCGCCGGATGTGGCGCGCGATCATGCCGCCCGGCTCGAAGAGCTTGGCGTGACGCAGATAGACTGCCCTGTCTCGGGCGGCACTGCGGGCGCCGAGAGCGGAACGCTCGCTTTGATGGCGGGTGGGCCGAAAGAGACGATCGCGCGGATCGCGCCCGTGCTCGAACCACTTGGGCGAATGACCCATGTCGGCCCTGCGGGCGCCGGTCAGGTCTGCAAACTGGCCAATCAGCAGATCGTCGCGGTCACCATCGGCGCGGTCGCCGAGGCGATGGTCCTCGTGAGAGCGGGCGGCGCAGATCCCGCGAGATTCCGCGACGCGATCCGCGGTGGCTTTGCCGAAAGCCGCATCCTCGAACTGCATGGCGCGCGGATGATCGCCCGCGATTTCACCCTAGGCGGCCCGTCGCGACTGCAGCTGAAAGACCTTCGCGGCGTCGAGACGCTTGCGAACGCGAACCATCTCGAGCTCCCGCTGACCGATACCGTGCGTGCGGCCTACGAGGCCTTCGTCGCCGCTGGAAACGGCGACGTCGATCATTCCGGGCTGCTGCTTCATCTTGAGACGCTCAACAGCGTGTCCCTTCTCGAGGAAAGATCATGACCAAAACCGAACGCCGCCTGCGCTCGCAAGACTGGTTCGACAATCCCGATCATGCCGACCTGACTGCGCTTTATCTCGAACGCTTCATGAATTACGGCACGACGCCTGAAGAGTTGCGCGCGGGCAAGCCGATCATCGGGATCGCCCAGTCGGGCAGCGACCTGAACCCATGCAACCGCCACCATCTGGATCTCGCCAAGCGCGTGCGCGACGGGATCCGCGATGCAGGCGGCATCCCGATCGAATTCCCGACGCATACGCTCTTTGAGAACTGCAAGCGTCCGACCGCCGCGCTCGATCGCAACCTCGCCTATCTGGGTCTTGTCGAACTGCTTTACGGCTACCCGTTCGACGGTGTCGTGCTGACCACGGGTTGCGACAAGACCACCCCGTCGGCCCTGATGGCCGCGGCGACGGTCGACCTACCCGCGATCGTTCTGTCCGGCGGGCCGATGCTCGACGGCTGGCACGAGGGAGAACTCGTGGGCTCGGGCACGGTGATCTGGCGTTCACGCCGCAAATACGCCGCGGGCGAAATCACCCGCGACGAGTTTCTCGAAACCGCGCTCGACAGCGCGCCCTCGGTTGGCCACTGCAACACGATGGGCACGGCCTCTACCATGAACGCCATCGCGGAGGCGCTGGGTATGTCGCTCACCGGCTGTGCGGCGATACCGGCGGCCTATCGCGCCCGCGGCCAGATGGCCTATCGCACCGGGCGCCGTGCCGTTGAACTGGTTCACGAGGACATCCGGCCCTCGAACATCCTTACCCGCGAGGCCTTCCTGAACGCGATCAAACTGAACGCGGCGATCGGCGGCTCGACCAATGCCCAGCCGCATATCATGGCAATGGCGAAACATGCGGGCGTGACGCTCGATCCGTCGGACTGGCAAACGCATGGCTACGACATCCCGCTGCTGGCCAATGTGCAGCCCGCCGGGAAATATCTGGGCGAACGGTTCCACCGCGCGGGCGGTGTCCCTGCGATCCTGTGGGAACTGCTGCAGGCGGGACAGCTGAACGGCGACTGTCCCACCGTCACCGGTCACAGCATGGCGGAGAACTTAGACGGGCACGAGAGCACCGATCGCGAGGTGATCTACCGTTTCGAGGAGCCGATGATGGAGCGCGCGGGCTTCTATGTCCTCTCTGGCAATCTCTTCGACTTCGCGATCCTGAAAACCTCGGTGATTTCGCCGGAGTTCCGCGAGCGTTATCTCAGTGAGCCGGGCCGCGAGGGAATTCTCGAGGGCACGGCCTTCGTCTTCGACGGCTCGGAAGACTATCATGCCCGCATCAACGACCCCGCACTCGAGATCGACGAATCCTCGATCCTCGTGATCCGGGGGGCGGGTCCGCTCGGCTGGCCGGGCTCTGCGGAAGTGGTGAACATGCAGCCGCCGGATCGCTTGCTGAAACGCGGCATAACCAGCCTGCCGACGATCGGTGACGGGCGACAATCAGGCACCTCGGACAGCCCCTCGATCCTGAACGCGTCACCCGAGAGCGCGGCGGGCGGCGGGCTGGCATGGCTGCGCACGGGCGATACGATCCGGATCGATCTGAACACCGGGCGCTGCGACATGCTCGTTGCCGACGACGAACTGGCAGCGCGCAAGGCTGGCGACCTGCCGCCGATTCCCGAGGCAGCGACCCCGTGGCAGAAGCTCTACCGCGAGACCGTCACGCAGATGGCCGACGGTGCGACGATTCGCGACGCCGAGCAGTTCCGTCAGCTTGCGAAGAGACTGCCGCGGCACAATCACTGAGGCGCAGGAACGCCCCATGCATGGGCCAATACCGACTCATTTGAAGCCTTTGGCCCATGCAACCGAGCGCGGCGACGCTCAGCCTGCGCGGCGCTGAGATCCGAAGAGAAACGCCGCCAACTGCGAAGTCGGCACTGGCTTGGTGAGCATCTCGACCTGCGCTGCCGCAGCCATCTTGCGCAACTCTTCTGAACGATCCGCAGTAACCAAGCGCATCGGAACGGAGCCGATCTTTTGACGCAAGGCGGCAATCAGCTGCAGTCCATCCATTCCATCGCCGAGTTGATAGTCGATAAGGCAGGCGTCCGGCTCTAGCCCCGTTGCCTCGAGAAGTTCCAGCCCCGCTTCGCCGCTATCGACATCGAGAACCGTCGCTCCCCATTTTTCGAGAAGTTGCGTCATCGCGCGTGAGAGATCCGCGTCGTTCTCGACCAGCAACACGACGATATCGCCACCCTCGGGGTCGCGCACCGGTGTCACCACGTCATTTTCGGCCCGTGCTGCCCCTCCAAGCGCGGGCTTCAGGCCCAAAGTGAAGGTTGAACCGCGCCTCGGTGCCGAGCGCAGCGTCAGCGGGTGCCCCAGGACCGCTGCAGCACGTTCCACGATCGCGAGCCCCAGCCCCATGCCTTCCGACGCGGACGCCTTCGCGTTCAGGCGATGGAATTCGTGGAAGATTTTATCCTGATCATCTTCTGCAATCCCCGGGCCGCTATCGCGCACTTCGATCACAAGCTCATCTCGGCGGTGGCGCAAAGCCATCAATACGCCGCCGGTCTCTGTGTAACGGATCGCATTCGAAATCAGGTTCTGCAGAATTCGCCGTAGATAAGCGCGATCCGAGACAACGACAGCGTCAGTCGACACGATACGGAAATCGAGCCCCTTGAGACGGGCATGCATGGCGAATTCATCGCGCAGCGCCGCGAATATCGGGCCCAGCGCAACGGGCCCCATATCGACCGAGACGTGGCCCGATTCCAGCCGAGAAATATCGAGCAATGCGCCGAGAATGCCTTCCACCGACAAGAGTGCGTTTTGTGCCTTCTCGACGGTTCTCGCTGCGATATCTGACGTTTTCTCTTCGCCCAGCGATGCGAGATAGAGTTTTGCTGCCGACAAGGGTTGGAGAAGGTCGTGGCTTGCGGCGGCCACGAACCGGGCGCGCGATGCGTTGGCGCGTTCGGCACTGGCAAGCGCATCCTCCAACTCCAGCGTGCGCTCGGTCACGCGCGCCTCCAGCGTCTCGTTCACGCGGCTCAGCCCTTCGATCGCGTGCCGCTCCGCCGAGACATCGGAGAGCGACATGACAAAGCCACCGTCAGGCAATTCCTGCGCAAAGATCTCGAAGACCTTGCCGCCCTCCCGCGTCACCTCGACCTCGAACTGGTCGCGGCGCAGCGCACGCCGCACCCAATCCCCGAGACGATGCGCAGAGAGCCCGTTGGGAAAGGTGAACTGGTCGCGAACCTGTTCCAGGATCGCGTCGAAATGCATCCCTTCGCGCAGCCGGTTGCGCGGCAGAAGAAGAAATTCGCCAAGCCGCGCGTTCCAGCCCAGAAGCTGCAACCGCGAGTCGAAAATGCAGACGCCGAGTTTCAGGTGCTCCAGCGTCGCGCGCAGGATTTTCGCCTGATCGTCGAGGAGCCGCCCCCGTTTCTCCCTTTCGGCGCGGATCAGATCCGTCACCTCCGTCTGCAAGATAACCGTCCCGCCATCATGCGTGCGATGTTCGCTGACTTGCATCCAGCGGTCGTCCCCCATCCGCTGGTTCAAAATGAAGTGGTGCTCGGCATGGCGCGCGCGGCGCATTGCGATCCAGTCGCCACGGCTCATCCCGTCGGACATGTGCAGATGCGTCGATCCCGCCACGAGTTCGAGGTAGTCGTCAAACTGCATCCCCGGCACGATCTCGTCACGCACGTCATCAAGAAGCGCGTTGAAACGCGAATTGGCCATCACGAGCACGTCCTGGGCGTCGAATAGCGCAAACCCATCCTGCACGGTCTCGATCGCCGCGGCGAGGTTTTGCCGCGCGGTTTCGGTCTCGCGGTTCGCATCGGCCAATCGCGCATTCGAAACGTTGAGAAGATCGAGCGCCCGTTCCAGATCACGCGTGCGCGCGCGGACCTGTTCTTCGAGCATTGCGGCGCGCTGGAACTGGGCGAAGGCGGCTCCCCGGTCCTCGTTCATCTCCTCGGAATGTTGGATCAGCGCCTCAGCGATGGTCAGAAGTTTCGCGTTCTGACGCTCCAACGTATCGCCGGGATCGAGCAGCGAAGCGGCCAGGGACTGCCTCATGGCTCCATCCCCGATGGTTCAGGCGGGAAGAAAGCCACGCCAGTCATGGTCTGGTTCACATGCATTGCGCCGATCTGTTCGCCATAGGTCGAAAAACCGACCACGCCATGGCGCGCCAGCGTATCGGAAACAGCGCGGGCGCATTGCTTGCCCTCAGCTTCGAAGCGGCGAAAGATGCAATCAAATCCCAGCACGGCCGAAGGTCTGCGACTGGCCGAGAGCGCGTCAAGTTCGCGCGCCAGATGAGCGGAGATATCGTCAGGGCGGCCCAGGGTCAGGACCAAGCCGGCATCGATCGCGGCGAAGAATATCAGCGATTCTCCCGGCCCGACTTGCTGGATCGAACGCGCGTGATAACGCCCGCCGACGCGCACGAGGATCGGGTTCGCGGCAAAGACTGTCGGCGAAAGGTCGGCGACGCTGAGCCCCAGCAGCCTCGCGTATTCGCGGGCTGCCGGTTCGTCATTGATCCGCAGCACCGAACGCGCGCCGGGATCGGCCATTGTCACCACCATTCGCGAGGAGGTGGGCTGCAAGTGGTTAAATGAAAACAGCTTCACCTCGCAGGCGGAACGGACAAGCGTCAGGATTCCTGCATTCTCGAAACGCCGTCCGCGGGCAAACAACTCGGCACGCTCGAACTTGTTGCCGTCCCCCGCCGACCCCCCGAACACTGGCACCGGCCCGAGCCCACCCGAAAGTGCGGAAACCAGCTGGTCCTCCTGCCCCGAAAGGCCGTCAACCAACAGGATCGCGAATTCATTCGCCCGCTCGAACGCGAGACGCCCGAGGCTTTGCCGGGCGCGCAACAGCTCGGACACCAGCGCTTTTGTATCAAGCCGGTCTAGATCTTCGATGATCAGAGTCTCAGTTGAAAATCCCTTCACCGGTAGCGCGAAGCCCACTATCTGGCCTTCATCGTAGCCGTTCCCGGTGATCTCTCCGGCAGTGGTGCAGCCTACGACTTCAGCGCCAGGGAAGAGCGCGCGACCTTCTTGCACGAGACTGTCGAGATCGGCGCCGGGATCAACGAAGAGAAAAACCTGAGCAAACGGGCCTTCACCCAGATCTTCCGCGATCCGGCGCAGTGAATCCGGCGCCTGCGCAGGCGCATAGGCAGAGCGCGGACAGCCTGGGCCGGCGCGCGAGTCGTGAATATCCAGCATATCTCCTCCCTGAACGGAAAGATTAGCCTGCCCTCCAGCCTTCGGGCAATCCCGTCATACTCTGCGCCTCGCGCGCGATCAGGACTGCCTGCGTGCGCGAGCAAACGCCGAGCTTGCGCATGATCGCGGTCACATGCGCTTTCACGGTGGTCTCGGCAATATCGAGGTCGAAGGCGATCTGCTTGTTCATTTTGCCTTCGCAGATCTGCTCGAGGATATTCGCCTGTTGCCGGGTGAGCTGGCTGAGACGTCGGATCGCCTCGTCCTGAGGAGAAATACCGTTGCCCCCGGCCAGCGCCTCGCCACTCGTCTCCGGCACGAAGACCTCACCGCGGCTGATTGCGGCGAAAGCGGCCCTGAACAACTCGCGCCGCGAATGTTTGGGCACGAAACCTGCCGCACCCGCGAGGATCGCCGAGCGGATCACCCGCGGTTCGTCGAGCGAGGAAACGACGACGATCGGTTTGTCCGGGGCAGCCTGTTTGAGCCGCATCAACCCGTCGAGCCCGTTAACGTCCGGCAGGTTCAGGTCGAGCACGATAACGTCCGGTGCGGCCCCCTCTTCAATCATTTGTATCGCGTCGCCCAGACGCTCCGCCTGTGCGACTGTCTCGATCCCCGCGACGGCCTGCAGGGTCATGGCCAGCGCGTCGCAGAATAACGGATGATCTTCGACGATCATCGCCGCATTGAATTCGACCCTCTTCGGACTGGCAGCGCGATCCTTCATAATGCGTCCTTCGGCATGGCTTGGCGGAACCTCGCCCGCCTTTTCTTTAGCCTATCGCGCCCCTCTGACCTGTCATACTGGCAAAAAGTCTTATCCCGCCGAAACGCGCGACAGAGTCGGCATGGAACGTGAAAGGGCGCGAAGGTTTCCCTTCGCGCCCAGGCATTTCGTTGATGATCAAGCAATCAGTTAGCCGAGGCCAACTGCTTGGGCAGGCGGAACGTCCAGACCATGCCGCCTTGATTGAGATAGTTCACATGCTTGGCCACCTCGCCACCCCAGAGCGGCACCGCGCCGCCCCAGCCGGACATGACGGAAACATATTGCTCGCCATCTTCTTCCCAGGTGATCGGCTGACCGACAATCCCAGAGCCGGTCTGGAACGACCAAAGCTCTTCGCCGGTCTCGTCGTCGAGAGCCATGAACTTGCCCTCGGGGGTGCCGAAGAACACGAGACCGCCCGCGGTGGCCATCGTGCCACCCCAGAGCGGCGCGTCATTCTTGTATTCCCACTTCACCTCACCGGTCGCGGGGTCCATCGCCTTGAGCGAACCGATGTAATCCTCGAAGAGCGGCTTGATCGTGAAGCCCGCACCCAGATAGGCCGCGCCCTTCTTGTAGGAGATCGGCTCGTTCCAGATATCCATGCCCCATTCGTTCGAGGGCACATAGAACAGGCCGGTCTTCTGGCTGTAGCTCATCGGCATCCAGTTCTTGCCACCGAGGAACGAAGGCACCGCGAAGACCTGCTGACCTTTGCCATCCTCCGAGCTGGTGTTCGGCGCACCGGGGCGCATTTCCTCATTATAGATCGGGCGACCGTTCGCATCGATGCCCTTCGCCCAGTTGATATCCTTCACGAAAGGATAGGCCGCAATAAATTTACCATCGTCGCGGTTCAGCACGTAGAAGAAGCCGTTGCGATCGGCGGTGGCGAAACGCTTGTTGCCGTCCTTGTCCGTGAAGGCCACGACTTCGTTCACGCCGTCGAAATCCCAACCCTCGCGCGGAGTGGTCTGGAAGTGCCATTTGATTTCGCCGGTCTTTGGGTCGATGCCCAGACGCGAAGCCGCATACAGGTTGTCGCCGCTGCCGTCATTCTTCTCGCCAGCATTGCGCAGCCAGGAGTTCCAAGGCGCCGGGTTGCCCGCCCCGAAGATGAGCGTATCGGTGTCGGCGTCATAGGAACCGCCAAGCCAGGTCGCGCCGCCGCCGGTTTTCCACATGTCGCCCGGCCAGGACGCGTTGAGCGTGCCGGTCATGGTGCTCTCTTCACCATTGAGCGTGCCCATGTGGCCTTCGATTGTCGGACGCGTCCAGACCAGCTCGCCGGTCTCGGCGTCACGAGCCTGCACCTCACCGACGATGCCGAACTCGCCGCCAGAATTGCCGGTGATGACCATTCCGTTCACGATCAAGGGCGCGGCGGTGTAGGAATACCCTTCCTTGTAATCGGCGATCTTCTTGTTCCAGACCGTCTTGCCGGTCTTGCGGTCGAGCGCCACGATGCGCGCGTCGAGCGTGCCGAAATAAATGTTGTCGCCATAGATCGCGGCGCCGCGGTTGATCACGTCACAGCATGGCAGGATGCCTTCGGGGAGGCGCGCGTCATATTGCCAGATCTCCTCGCCGGATTTCAGGTCGATCGCCCACATACGCGAATAGGAACCCGTTACATACATGACCCCGTCATAAACGAGCGGCTGGCTTTCCTGACCGCGCTGCTTCTCGCCGCCAAGGCTGAAGGCCCAGGCCGGAACGAGGTTCTTCACGTTGTCCTTGTTGAGGGTTTCCAACGGCGAATAACGCTGCAGATGGCGCCCCATCCCGTTGGTGAGCACGTTATCGGTGCTGGTCTGGTCATTGGCCAGATCCTCCTCGGTCACACCGGCGCTCACAGCCGTTCCGAGACAGGAAATGGCAACGACGGCTGCCAATACAAATCTGTTCATCATGTCCTCCCTTTGGTCTCCCGCCCGTGGTGCGACGCGGGGGTCACGCGCACTCACGATGCATCACGGCTCAAGTATCGACGGCGGGATCGCGGCGTATATTGTCCATTGGTCTTACGCCCTGTGCGACCCCGCCCGGACCGAACCGGACCGTCAAAGCCACCGCGCGGCCGGGAGGAACGACGACGCGGAAGAGATCAATTCAACGATGTCAGATAGGTGACGATGAAATCCTGCACTGTCGGATCCTCGATCCCGACATGGCGCATCTTGGTGCCGGGGACGAATTTGTCATTGTCCTCCATCCAGGCGCGCAGCGCGCCGGGCGTCCAGACAAAGCCCGCAGCCTTCAGCGCCTCGGAATATGGATAGCCTTGATAGGTGCCCGCACGACGACCGACGACACCGTTCAAGAGCGGACCGTAGCTCGCCTTGTCGGCATCGACCGAGTGGCAACGCAGGCAGGAGGTCTCGAATAGAGCTCCACCAGCATCTGTCTTGACCTTCTTATAGGTCTCGGCAGCGGCCGGAAGGCTCAGGCAGATCAGGACGGTGGCGGCCAGGACGGGGCGAAACATCGGAGAACCTCTTCTTCATTGCGACTGTCTTTCGCCCCGCACAATGCCCCTGTCTCCGAGCGGCGGGCTTGATCCGCATCAAGCTCACCCCCCTACCTTGGTCGTAGATCACACTGGTTCGGGCAGCCGGATCGCGTATGGGAAGAGGAAGACCCGGCCGCCGCCCGCATCCGGTCAAGAGACCGGCGCGTATTTCCAATTGTCGGCATCGGGCGTGACTTCATCGAGGTCGTAACCCGCTCCCTGAAGCCGCTGCGCCGTGGGAAGACCTGCCTTTGCCGCGCGATCCACGAGTGCCCGCCCCGCCGCCTCGTCGCGCGCGACGCCGCGTCCGCGCATCAGGTCGAGCCCGCGATTGAACATCCCCACCGGGTCGCCCAGATCGGCGGCGCGCTTGTCCCAGTCAGCGGCTGCGCCCGGATCGAGGGGGCCACCCAGACCGTTGTCGTCGAGCTGGCTCATCCACGTCATCGCCCCTGTCCAACCGTCGCGCGAGCATCGCTCGAAGAGCTGACGCGCTTCGGCATGACGGCCCGACTTGGTGATCAGGTAGCCCATCGCGCAATTGGTCATCGAGGTCTCACCTCGCCCGACGTCGCGCAGCGCCCGGTCGAGCGACAACTCCTCGGGGTTCAGGTCCCCGTGGAAATCTCCGCCTTCATCCGATTGCTGGGCCACGGCACCAAGGGGCACGCTCACCACCAGAATAGCCGTGCAGATCATCGCGCGCATCGCATTCCCCTCCTGCTCCGATGAAACCTTCCTTCGCACGATCCTAGCATAGCCGCGGCGAGTGCGCCCGCAGGTGCGGCTTATACCTTGGTCGTATTGCACCTTGCACCTCCGCTTCGCAGCATGGCGTTGCCGGAGGAGTCCGGCATGGGAGGAAATCTTTGCGAATCCAATGGCTCATCGGGGTTTGTGCCGCGCTGCTCCTTGGCGCGCCTGCGTCATCGGAAACGTTGCGCATCGACTGGCTGGAGCATCAGGTCACGCCGCCGCCGATTCTCTCGAACATAGCGGCGGTTCCCGAGAGTCTGGGTCTCGACGGCACGCGGCTTGCGATCGGCGACATCCGCACGACCGGGCGCTTTACCGGGCAGGATTACGCATCGAACGAAACCGTCATCGCCCCCCAAGACGATTTTCTGGGTGCCGCGAAATCCGTGCTGGCTGACGGCGCGAAGGTGCTCGTCGTCAAAGCCCCTGCCCCGGACCTGCTGGCGTTAGCCGACCTGCCCGAAGCAAAGGACGTGCTTATCCTCGATGCCTCGACGCAGGACGATGCGCTGCGTGGTGATGACTGCCGCAGGAACGTGCTGCACACTGCACCGAGCTATGCGATGCGCGCGGATGCGCTGGCGCAGTTCATCCTTTTCAAGAAATGGCGCAAGCTGGCCCTGATCTCCGGGCAATTGCCCGAGGACCTGGCCTTCACTGCCGCACTGAAACGCGCGCTCACCAAATTCGGCCTGACGCTCGCGGGCGAGAAGGAATGGGCCTTCGATGCCGATATGCGCCGGGCGGCTGCTGCCGAGGTGCCGCTCTTTACGCAAGACCTCCCCGATCACGACCTCCTACTCGTCTCCGACGAGCCGGGAGATTTCGCGCGTTACATCGCCTATAACAGCTGGCTTCCGCGCCCGTTGGCGGGCTCTGAAGGGCTGAAGCCCGTGGGCTGGTCGGGCGTGGTCGAGCAATATGGCGCGGCGCAGCTGCAAAACCGTTTCCGCGAAGCCGCAGGCCGCGAGATGGCGCAGGGCGATTTCGCCGCTTGGGTCGCGGTTGCGGCTGTGGGTGAGGCTTTCACCCGCACGCAATCGACGGACCCTGCGACCCTGCGCCGCTACATGCTCTCGGACGAATTTCGCCTCGCGGGTTTCCTCGGCCGACCGCTCTCGTTTCGCAACTGGAACGGTCAGCTGCGTCAGCCGATCCCGTTGGTGACCGAGCGTGCGCTGACCGCGCTCGCCCCGCTCGAGGGCTTTCTGCACCAAACCAACGAGCTCGACACACTGGGCATCGACGCCCCCGAATCCACCTGCGCCGCCTTCGGAGACAGCCAATGATCCGCGCCCTTCTTCTGACGACCCTGCTCGCGAGTCCGGCCTTCGCGGACGAAATCTGGGTCACCAACGAAGCTGACGACACGGTCTCGGTGATCGATGCAAATAGCCTCAAAGTGCTGCACAGTTTCGATACCGGGGAACGTCCACGCGGGATCACATTCAGCCGCGATTTCAAACGAGTCTATATCTGTGCCTCGGACAGCGACGCGGTGCAGGTGATGGACCCCGATACCGGCGAGATCCTGCACGATCTGCCTTCAGGCGAAGACCCCGAGCAGTTCGTGATCGCCCCGGACGACCGGCTTCTCTACATCGCGAACGAGGATGACGCGATCACCACTGTGGTCGACACCCAAACCCGAAAAGTGGTGGCGCAAATCGATGTCGGCGTCGAACCCGAAGGCATGGGTATTTCGCCCGACGGGAAGGTTCAGGTGACGACCTCGGAAACGACGAACATGGCGCATTGGATCGACACCGAAACGCATAAGATCATCGCAAATTCCCTCGTCGATCCGCGCCCGCGCCATGCCGAGTTCAGTCCAGACGGCGCGCAGCTCTGGGTCAGTTCCGAGATCGGCGGCACGGTCGCGATCTTCGACACCTCGGACCACAGTGAGATCGGCAAGATTTCCTTCACGCTTAAGGGCGTGCGCCCTGAGAAGATCCAGCCCGTCGGCATGCGGTTCTCGCCCGACGCCTCGAAGGTTTTCATTGCGCTTGGGCCCGCGAACCATATCGCGGTGGTCGACGCCAAGACCTTCGAGGTCGAAAAATACATCCTCGTCGGGCGCCGTGTCTGGCACATGGCGACCTCGCCGGATCAGACGAAACTGTTCACGACGAACGGTGTCTCTGGCGATGTGACGGTGATCGATATCGCCACGCTCGAGCCGATCGACACCGTGAAAGTCGGCCGCTTCCCCTGGGGCGCAGCCGCACGCCCGACCTCCAAATGACGAGGCTTTCCATGTTTTCAAAAATTCTGAAAGTCAGTTTGATCGCCGCGCTCTGCGCCGGTCCCGCCTGGGCCGATGACGATGCGGCCCCGTTGGCGGGCCTTTTGTCGGGTCACAACAAGGAAGACCTCCCCGAAGTGACCCTCTCGGTGGGCGAGCCGCTGGGCGGTCCCTGGACGCTGCGATCGGGCAGATATTACGAGGTCGAGATCACCGCCGACGGGTCGGGCGAAATCGGGCTCGAAAGCGACGGCTTCTTCCGCGCGATCTGGGTCGACGAGGTGGTGATCCGCGGGCTGGAGGTCCGCCCGATGGGTCTCGCCTCCATCGAGTTCGACCGCGCAGGCACGATGGAGATCGGGTTCATCGCGATCAAGCCGGGTCGCTACGACCTGCACATACCCGGCTCGACCGGTGAGGATCAGCGGCTGGAGATCTTGATTGAGTGACGCGCCTGCCCTGCATGTTGCGGGCCTCAGCCATGACTGGGGCCGCAAACCCGCGCTGCGCGATGTGGGGTTCCGCGTCGAGAAGGGGCGCTTCTGCGCACTGCTTGGCCCCAACGGCGCAGGCAAATCGACGCTGATGTCGGTTTTGACCGGACTGATCCGGCCCGCCCCCGGCGTGGTCACGATCTCCGGTCACGACATGGCACGCGCCCGGCGCAAGGCGCTGGCCGAGATCGGCGTCGTCTTCCAGCAGCCGACTCTCGATCTCGATCGCTCGGTTCGCGCAAATCTACGCTATTTCGCAGCGCTACACGGGCTCGGCAGCAAACTCGCCGATCGTCGCATCTCGGAAGCGCTCGATCGTCTGGGCATGGCCGAACGTGCCGAAGAAAAACTGCGCGCACTTAATGGCGGGCACCGGCGCCGGATGGAGATCGCCCGCGCGCTGCTTCATCGGCCCCGGCTCCTTTTGCTCGACGAGCCGACGGTAGGTCTCGACGCGCCTGCCCGCAGCGCGATCACCGCCCATGTCCATCAACTCGCCCAAGACGGAATAGCCGTGCTCTGGGCCACCCATCTCGCCGATGAATTACGCCCGGAGGATCAGGTCGTGGTGCTACAGAAAGGTCAGGTGAAAGAGCAAGGCGACGTCCGGGGCTTGAGCAAGAACAGCCTCCTAGCTGACTGGTTCTCCCAGGCGATGGGCGATACGGCATGAGCGCGCTCTCCGCCGCCTCCGCCATCGCCTCGCGCGAACTCGCTCGCTTCTTCACGCAACGCGAGCGGTTCCTCGCAGCTCTCGTGCGCCCGCTCGTCTGGCTCTTCATCTTCGCGGCGGGCTTTCGGGCGGCACTGGGCTTGTCGATCATCCCCCCCTACCGAACCTATATTTCCTATGAGACCTATATCCTGCCCGGTCTCTGCGCGATGATCTTGCTGTTCTCCGGAATGCAAAGTTCTCTCAGCCTCGTCCACGATCGCGAGAATGGTGCGATGAGGCTGATGCTGACAGCGCCTCTGCCACGATGGTTCATGCTTGGCGCGAAACTGCTCGCCGGCGCGCTGGTCGGGATGGTGCAGGTCGCGGCCTTCCTTGCCATAGCGGCGCTCTTCGGATTGCGCGCACCGTCGACGGGATATGTGACCGTCGTCCCCGCGCTTTTGCTTGCGGCAATCATGTTGGGAGCGCTTGGCTTGCTCCTGTCCTCGCGCATCAGACAGCTGGAGAATTTCGCAGGGATCATGAACTTCGTGATCTTCCCGATGTTCTTCTGCTCTTCGGCACTCTACCCGATATGGAAAATGCAGGAGAGCTCTCCGCTTCTCGCCAGGTTATGCGAGATCAATCCCTTCACTCAGGCAGTCGAATTGATCCGCTTCGCGCTCTACGGCCAGCTGAACCCCGCAGCTCTCGGTTGGACCGCATTGGCGAGCTTGGTGTTCTTCGCCGTTGCGATCTGGGGTTACGAACCCGCCCGCACCCGCTCTTGAACGAGCCGTGCCGGGCGTCCCTCGACCCGGGCAAACCGTGTGGCCAGCGCATCGAGTTCGCCTGCCGCATGGCTCGCGATCACCACCGCCGCATGGGTTTCCGCGATCAAGCCGGCGGTCAGTTCCAGCAGGCCTTCCACCCTCGCATCGTCAAGCGAGGCGAAGGGCTCGTCCATTAACAGCACATCGGGGCGCATCACGAAGGCCCGGGCCAGCCCCACGCGCCGCGCCTGACCGACCGAAATCTGACCGGGCCAGTGATCCTCAAGGCCGGCCAGCCCGACCCGATCCAGCATCGCACGCGCCTGTGTCTCGGTGGCTGAAGTCGGCAGCGTCACATTGTCGATCACGCGGCGCCAAGGCATCAGGGTCGGGTTCTGGAACACCATTGCGCGGCGCCCCTCCACCTTTAGGCTTCCCTCGAAACGATGGTCGAGCCCAGCCAGCAGTCGCAACAGGGTTGTCTTGCCTGCACCTGACGCTCCCGAGAGCCCCAGCACCTCGCCGCGCGCGACATCGAGCTTCATAGGTCCAAGCACAGGTATGCCGCTGAAGGATTTCTCTGTCAGCTCCAGCCGGATCATCTTTGTCTCCAGCGTGCAGCGCGTTGCGCAAGCGGCGCAAGGAGACCCCATTCCACCGCGAGCATCACGGCGACGAAGGCAAGCGCATTCGCAAGCACGCCCGCGATATCGAACATCTGGAAATCAAGATGAATGCGGAATCCGATCCCGTTGGATCGGCCGAGAAACTCGACGACAAGCACAATCTTCCAGATCAGTGCCAACCCCGCGCGCGCCGAAGCCATGATATGCGGCGCGAGCTGCGGGATCAAAATGTGGCGCAGCCGGGCGAACCAGCCCATGCAGTGAAGTCGCGCCATGTCCGACAGGTCGGTGTCGCGCGCCACCATCCCTTCGCGCAGCATCACCGCGACCATTGGAATCTTGTTCAGCGACACAGCCGCGACGGCCGCCCACTCATTCAGCCCGATCCAGAGATAGCAAAGCACGATGGTCACCAGCGCCGGAATATTCAGCGCGACCGTCAACCAGGGCCCAAACCAGCGATCCGCACGACGGCTGCCGCCAAGTGCGATCCCGATCGCCACGCCGAAGCCCATCGCCAGCCCGAAGGCTGCCGTCACCCGTGTGAGCGTGGCGCTCAGGTCTGGCCAAAGGTCACCGCTAACCAATGCCGTCCAGAGAGTCGGGAAAACTATCTGTGGTCCGGGAGCAAGCTGCGGATCGGCCAACCACCAAGCGAGACAGGCCCAGAGCAGAACGAGCGCCATGAGCGAGGCAACGACCACAGGAAGGTTGGGCCAGAGCCGGGCGCGGTTTCGCAGAGCGAAGCTGCGCCCGGTCTCCACGCCAGATCTCTTCCCTTGCGTGATCAAAATTGCGCCCATCGCTCAGTTCGTCAGGAATGTGCCCTCGGGCAGCGATGTCGCGCCGCCCACCAGCTTCTCACCGCCCAGTTTCGCCATGAGACGCAGCATCTTGTCGGCAGCCGCCTCATCGACCGGGCCGGGTGCCGGGACGCCAGCGAGCCATCCCGCCTTGAGCGCCGCGAATTGGGTGTTGCTTTTGGCATTCATGATCGGGCGAAGCCGCGCAAAGGCCTCGTCGTCGGTGGCGAGTTTTTCTTTGGCCGCACGCGAGGCGGCGACCAAACCCGAGGCTAGCTCCGGTTTCGACTCCACCAAGTCCCCCGAGAGAACATAGCCGAGCAGCGGTGTCTCAGGAGAGAGACCAAGCGCGCGCGCGGCATCGCCGACGCTCACCAATTCGCGCATCCCTGCGGCTTCCATCTTCGCACCGAAATGCCAGAAATTGATCGCGCCATCGACTTCGCCCGAAAGCGCCGCTTTCATGATAAGGGGCGGCGCGCCGAAAACCTGCTCGGTCTTGCCCGCCAGATCAAAGCCATCGGCCTGCTCGGCATAGGCCCGCAGTATGAGCCAACTCTTGTCGAGCGGCCCGCCTGCGATGCCGATTTTCTTTCCGTCGAGATCGGCCAGCGTTTTTGCCGGACTGTCCTGAGCGACCAAAAGCCCGCCCACTGCTTTCGAATATGGAATGAAGCGGTAATCTTCGCCCGTTGCGCGCATCCGCGCAACCCAGAACCAGTCGGTTACGATGGCATCGACCGCCCCGCCCTGCAGCATGATATCGGAGCCCGACTTCCCTGCGACGGGGACCACCTCGAGAGTGAAGCCGTTCTCTCGGTCCAGACCGTAGTGCTTGATCGTGTCCAGCTCCCAATTCACGGTTCCGCCTTCGAGCGCGGCCACCTTCAGCACTGGCAGGTCCGCCGCCCATGCGCTTGCACTCATTGCGAGAGCTGCAATCGCCGCGCCCGCTGCGCGGCTCAATCCGTCAAAAGCCATCTGTTCCTCCCATCTGCGCCCCCCGCCGCTCCTCCGGCGATCACGCATTTGCGACCACAGTATCAGGTCGCGACGGCGCGCCTATTCGACCAAAGGACAATGCCCCTTCCCGCCAGCGGGACCGCGATTGATACCAAGGTCGAATGGTGGCCCGACGCAGCCTCGCGTTATCCAGAAGACAAGCGAGATCTTTTTGGGAGGTTTAGATGCTCAACACCCGTAAGGGCCTGATGGCCGCGCTTCTGGCGCTGGCACTTGCGCCGGTCACCGCCTTTTCGCATGGCGACGTGACACCACAGCCCGTCAACACCGATGCCCTGCCCGACGTTGGCGAGGAATGGCTCAGCGAGAACCCCTATCGCGCCGCGGCGGCCGGTGATGAGGTGTGGGCCAAGGCCGTCCAGATCGGCGACAGCGGCTTCAATCAGAACTGTGCGCGCTGCCACGGGCTGGGTGCGGTTTCGGGCGGTCTGGCGCCGGACCTGCGCTATCTCGAAGCCGAGGAATATGGCGACGAATGGTTTGTTGAACGCTTCCGCCATGGGATGACCCAGAACGGGACCACCAAGATGCCCGCCTTCGGGGAAATCCTCGGTCAGAAAGCAGCCTGGGCAATCCGCACCTATATCGAGACGCGACCTGACGATGGTGCATTGGAGCCCTACTCGGATGAGCTTCAAAAGATCCGCGATCAGCTTGCCGCAGGAGAGGCCGACGTCCCCACCGTTATTGCGACGCTCGAGGATATCTCCGGCAAGGTCGATACCGCTTCCGGAGCACCCGTCGCCGACAGCGCTGCGTCCCGCGCAGCACATGAGCTGGAGAAGGATCCGAGCAAGCAGAAGGAAGCGGCGGATATGCTTTCGATCGGCATATCGGCTGCGGAATGATGAGCGTCATCGCACAGGCCCGCGCGGGGCTTGGCGTGCTGGCATTTCTGGGCGGGATGGTCGGAGCCATTCCCGCCTTTGCCGCATGCGAAGGCGTGGCCCCAGAACAGAAATTGCAGAATACCTCGCCACAGGATATCGGGCGCGATCTCGATAGGATTGCCACGGACGGCTATATCGAATTCGCTGTCTATGACGACTATGCGCCCTGGTCCTTCGAGAACGCCGGAAAAGCCGAAGGGATCGATATCGAGATCGGCAAGATTATCGCGGGAGCTCTGGGCGTCGAGCCGCGCTTCCGGCTCGTCTCCGCAGGTGAAACGCTTGACGCCGATTTGCGCAATTATGTCTACAAGGGCGCCGTCGTAAATGGCCGCGTCTCCGACGTGATGCTGCATGTTCCTTATGATGTGGATTACGCCTGTCGCTTCGATCAGGTCGTTTTCACCGGCATTTACGGCGAGGAACATATCGCCATCGCCTATGACGCCGCGAGCTATCCCGATAAGGGGCCGACCCCGGCGGTCTTCCGTTATGATCCTATCGGTGTCGAGAATGACTCGATTTCCGATTTCTACATGACCGACGTAACCCGTGGACCTTCGGCGGACAAGGTGCATCGCTACCGCAATACCGCGCTCGCGATGAAGGCACTGGCCGATCACGAGGTGATGGCGGTGATGGGCCCGCGGGCCGAGCTGGAAGCCGCGCTTGCGCCCGGCATCGACATCCACGAACCGCCGCTCGGATTGCCGCGCTCGAAATGGGCGATCGGCGTGGCGCTCTCGATGCAGCATCGTCGTCTTGGCTATGCGGTCGATGACGCGATCGCAGCTGCGCTGGAAGACGGGCGGATCGCCAAGGCCTTTGCCGATTACGGCGTGGGATTCACCCCACCGACGCGGTGATCTGCGCGTTCGGGCCGCTTTCGATCTCGCGATCAGAGCGGCCCGTAATTCCCATCGAAATCCACCAGATGGACGGCATCGAGGCCAAGACGGGCCGCGCTACGTGCGATCTCGTCGCGCTCCATGAGCACGAATGCAGTCGAGGCCGCATCTGCGAGCGCCGCGCTCTTTGCCTCGACCGTAACCGTTGACCAGCGCGGGAGCTGCCCTTGGGGCCCCAGGATATGCGAGCCACCCGGCAAAGCGAGCGCTCCCGGCGACGAGGTCGCCATCGCCCGCCCGTCGCGCAGCTGCAGGCGCGCAAGCAATCCAGCGCTTGGATCCGACACCCCAAGATCGAACGGACCGCCGATCGCCGCGAACTCGCCCATGTCGACCAGCACGTCGGAATAGCCCCGCGCAACCAAGAGGTCCCGGACACGGTCAGCCGCATATCCCTGCACGATCCCGTTCAGCGTCAGGGCTTGCCCCGGTCCGAGTCGAATGTCCGCCGCAACTCTTACGGTCTCAAAGCCGATTTTCGCACGCAGCGAAGCGCCGCTATTGCCATTTGCCAAGGCATCCCAAAGCGGCTGCACCGTTGGATCGAACGCGCCCAACGTCGCCAGATGCACCCGTCGCGAGAGCGCGAGAACCTCCGACATCGCAGCAGACGGTCGGCAGCGGCCTGTCGCGTTGAGGCGCGTCAATTCGCTTTCGCGATACAAGGAGAACGTGTTCTCGATCTCTTGAATTTCGTCCCGGATCGCGCGCATGTCCTGCCGGTTCCTGACCCCGCCCCTGAGATCGAGCGCGATCTCGGCACCAAATGCCTGTCCAGTCCAGGGCGCTGCCTGCGCGCGGGCTCCGGCACATAGCGCCGCCGCCGAAATTTGCAGGAAACGGCGCCGATTCATTCTGCTGCCTCCCTCAGGCCGGGGCCGCGTTTTCCCTTTTTCGCGGCTAGCACGAGAGGCACGCAAAGCTTTGGATCGTCATGAATTTTCACGCAATCGAGGCATTGGAAACACTCTGAATACCGTATCTGGCCGGTCTTCGCGATTGCCCCGTAATTGCATCGCACCTTGCACAGCTGACACGGCGAGCCGCAGTCGGCCCGACGCGGGATCCAGCTTCGCAGTCGTAAGAGGCCGCCGAGCCGCATCGCGGCCCCCAAGGGGCAGACGGAGCGGCAAAACCCCTTGAACCAGACCATCGAGACCGCGATCCACCCCGCCGCCCAGAGCACATAGGGCCAGGGTCTGGCGAAATGGGTGGTGATAGCAGTCTTGAAAGGTTCGACCTCGACGGCTTTCTCGATGTGATCGGGCGTGACAAGTGCAATGCCGGTCAGCACAGCCAACGCCACCGGCCCGGTCCAAAGGAGCGCTTGGGCAAGTGACCGTGGCGGCTCCCATTTCGGCAAGTTCAGGAAGCGTCCGATGTGATGCGCGAATTCCTGAATTGCCCCGTAAGGGCACAGCCAGCCGCAGAAAAATCCGCGCCCCCACAGGAGGAAACCGAGGATCGCCGCCGCCCAGATCAGAAGCGAGAACGGGTCATAGAGGAGCACCTCGAGCGAGCCGTTCCCGGTGAGCGCCCGGATCACCGCGATGGGCGTCACGATAGAGAGTTGCCCCTGCCCCCAATAACCGACGAAGCCGATCGTGATCGCGAGAATCGCAAGCCGCACCGGGGTAAAAAGCCTGAGCGCCGCAAGCCGCGATTGCAGCAGCAGCGCCCCAAACAGCAGCACGAGGAACCCGCTGAGAACCCACAAATCCGTTGCCCGATTGCGAAGCGCCTCACGCCATGGCGGCAAGGCCTCCGGCACTTGCGGGAAAACGAAGAACCGCTCGGGTGTCTTCATCGTGAGACTGAATTTCGCCTCTCCCGCTTCGGGCTGAAACATCCCATGCAGACGAACCGCCTGCGCGGTCAGCTCCCAATCGCGGGAGGGATCGAAACCGAGACGGCGATCCAGCCGGACCACCATCTTCGTCGCGTCCTCAAGCGTCGCCGGGGCATCTTTGGCCAGTTGCGCCAGAATGTCCGCATCGCGCAGCGCCAGCGGCAATCCATCTTGCTGCGCAGAGATCCGATCCGGTGCCGTGTTCCGGACGAAGTCTTCGCTCACCAGCCCCTGTCGGCCGGCCTCGATGAGCAGATAGAGCTCGTCATCCGGCGCACGAGACAGGAAGCGTCGCGTTTCGGCATAGGTCTCGGGAGAAAGCGCAGCTTTTGCAATCGAGCCCGGGCCGAGGTCGATAGCATAGAGATCGAGATAAAGCCCGTTCGGGTCGCTATCGACCGTCGCATCATCGGCGGCCCATTTCGTATTGTCGAACGCCGCGTCTTCCTCTGCGTTCGTGACGCGGAGCCGCCCCACCAGTCCCGCCTCGATAAGGCCTTGCCAGTCAAGCTGCTCGCGATGGTCTGGATCAGGCTTCGGCGGCGGACCGGATTGGATTCCCTTCATCTTCTCACGCGCCACCGCGAGCGTCGCCGCCAAGATTGATTCATGCGCGATCCGCACGCTCGCGGTCGCCTTGGTCACACCATCGAGATAAACGAGATCTGAGCCCGACCCGGCACCGCCATAAGGCGTGCCGACGACGATCGGCTCGTTGATGGAGTGGCCGCGATACTGTTCGAGAAATTCCCGAAATGGCGCTTCTCCCAGCCCAGACACGAAAACCGGTTCGTGTTGACTGATCAGTTTCACGTCTATGAAGCGCCCTTCCAGATCGAGCATGACCAGCATGTTGATCGGTTTGCCGGAAAAACCCGGCAACGGCGCCAATTCGCCGGTCTCAAAGACATAACCCGCCTCGCCGCCCCCGGAATTGCGGAGCTGCCAGACGCCCTTTTCATTGATTTCATCGCCCACCGCATAAGGCGCAACGACGATATCGGCCACCTGCTCGCGCGACAGGCTCGCCGCGAAAGCGGGCAACGCCAGAAAGAACCATAGGATGAGCGCGCGCAACATGCGGCGAGTCTAACGATCAGATGGCGCGGCGATATTCGACCTTCGTAGCGAGACGATGAGGTTCCGGTTGCGCTCGGCGCGGCAAGCTTTGCACGCTTGGCATGGAATGCTGTCGCCCGTCGGCTTCGAGCGACAGCGGGAACTGAGACACGAAGGCGTCTAAGAAAGGCGGGGCTATTCACTTTCGAGAGGGTGCAGGTTTGTATATGGGTCGACGCGGCCCGAGGATTGGATCGGGCGAGATTGGCGGGAGGGTTTGCAAGATCTTTCATGGGACCAGTGTCCCTCGCCGACCTGAAAATTCCGGTCGGAAAATTTCAGGAAAATTCCTGGCTCCGCATCGGAGAGCGTTTGGACTGGCTGACCTACTAGGGATAACTTTCCCGGAGAGGCGAATTTCACACTGCTCTCTTTGCGAAACGAACCGCCACGATCAGTCCGAGCGCTGGCCGCTCTCCGGTCTCACGCAGCTCCTCCGGATGCGCCTGCGCGCGGAGCGCGCGCAGGGCTTCAGATGAGGTCGGCTTTGATCGGTCAGCCGCCGAAGCGCGGCTCCGGCACGCCTTTCACGCCGAGACCGCGGATCGCGAACAGGCTGCCGCGCTGAACACCGTCGTCGGGGAAACGCGGCAGCGGAGGCTTTGCCATCGACGTGACGTAGAGCACATCGAGATCGGGGCCGCCGAACTGGACGCTCGTGACCTTCTTCACTGGCATCGGGATTTCCATGTCGAGCGTGCCGTCCGGTGCGAAGCGGCAGATCCGCCCGTCATAGACCAGCGCCATCCAGTAATAGCCCTCCGCATCGACCGTCGCCCCGTCCGCGGCGCCGCCGTTCGAGGTGTCGGCCTTCGCGAAGGTGCGACGGTTCGAAATGCCGCCCGTCTCGATATCATAGTCATAGGCCCACATCTCACCGGTCCAGGTATCCGTGAAGTAGAAGGTCTTGTCGTCAGGCGAGAAGCACGGCCCGTTCGAGCAGATGATCCCCTCCTCGAGCTTGGTAACGCTCAGGTCGGGATCGACGCGGTAGAGTGCGCCCAGCGGCCCCTCTTCCTGCATATCCATCGAACCGGCGAAAAACCGACCGCGCCGGTCGCATTTGCCGTCATTGATACGAGTCGTGGCGAGGTTGGCCTCCGGGTCGTGCAGCAACTCGCAATCGCCGCTGTCGAAATCGAGCAACCAGAACCCCTTGTCGAGCGAGACGATGGCCCCTTTGCCGTCCTTGCGCACCGCCATCGAGCCGATCTTGCCCGGCACATCCCAGGCGCGCAGTTCCGTGCCGTCCGCAGTGCAGCGAAACACCCGCCCATCCATCGAGTCGATGAAATAGAGCCGCTGGCTTTCCACGTCCCAGACCGGGCCCTCGCCCAGTGTCGTTTTCACGTCGAGCAGAATATCGATCTGCATGTTGGTCTCCTCCCTTGGTATCCGGTTCAGAAGTTCACGGCGTCGCCGCCCTTGAGCGCGAGCATCTCGCGTGCCTCGTCCGGCGTCGCGAGCTCGAGGCCCAGCCCCTCGACGAGGGCGCGCGCCTTGGCGACCTGTTGGGCGTTGCTCTCTGCAAGTTTGCCGCGCGAGATCCAGATGCTGTCCTCGAGACCGACGCGGATATTGCCCCCCATGCTCAGTGCCTGTGTGGCGATGCGGAATTGGTCCTTGCCGGCCCCCAGAACCGACCAGCGGAAATCCTTTCCGAAGAGACGGTCTGCCGTGCGCTTCATGTGCATGACATCCTCGGGATGGGTGCCGATCCCCCCCAGCAGGCCAAAGACGGACTGAACGAAGAACGGCGGCTTCACGAGGCCACGATCCGCGAAATGCGCGAGGTTGTAGAGATGCGAGATGTCGTAGCACTCGAACTCGAACCGGGTGCCGTTGTCATAACAGGTCTCCAGCACGTATTCGATGTCCTTGAACGAATTGCGGAAGACGAGGTCACGCGACCCCTCGAGATGCTCACGCTCCCATGCGTGCTTGAACTCCTTGTATTTCGCGAGAAGCGGGAAGAAGCCGAAATTCATCGACCCCATGTTGAGCGAGGCGACCTCGGGCGCCCATTGCGCCGCGGGCTTCGTGCGTTCGTCCACCGTCATGTAGGGCGAACCGCCGGTGGTGATATTCACCACCGCATTCGTCGCCTGCTTGATCCGGCCCAGGAACGGCGCGAAGGCCTCGGCCGACTGGTCGGGCTTTCCAGTTTTCGGGTCACGGGCATGCAGGTGCAGGATCGCGGCCCCCGCCTCGGCCGCCCCGATCGCGGCTTCGGCGATCTCGTCGGGCGTGATGGGAAGGTGATCCGACATCGTCGGCGTGTGGATGGCGCCGGTCACGGCGCAGGTGAGGATGACCTTGTCTGGCATTCTATCAATCTCCGATTTCGTCTGTTGCTCGACGCTTGTGAGCGGCGAGCGCCATGAGGCGCCGGTCTCGCCACGCCTGCCGCTGAGCAAGCTCGTCTGCGGGAAGCGCCGCACGGCGCTCCGCCTCGATCCGGTCCAGCACGGGGCCGCGCCAGTCCGCCGCGGGTTGCCCCGCCATGCCGTCATAAATGCCGCCGTAGCGCGTCACATATTGCCGCACGCCCTCGGGCGCGTTGAGGTCGATGGTCTCGAACGGGCCGATGAAGGACCAGCGAAGCGCGAGCCCTTCGCGCAACCCGATATCGACGTCTTCGGTGCTGGCATATCCATCGGCCACGAGCCGGAACGCCTCATGCAGAAGCGCGCCCTGAAGGCGGTTCATCACGAAGCCGTCGATTTCCTTCTGCATGACGATCGGGCGCATGCCGGCGTCGCGCAGAAGATCCGCCGTGCGCTCAAGAAGCGCAGGATCGGTCCAAGGCGCAGGCACCAACTCTGCTGCGGGCACGAGATAGGCGGGATTGATCGGATGATTGACCACGACCCTGTGGCGTCCCGCGAGCCCCTCGGAAATGGCCGAAGGCAGCAGGGCCGACGACGAGGAGGCGAGCACGGTATCGGGGCCGGCAATCGCGTCGAGACGCGCGAAGATTTCGCGCTTCACGCCGATCTCTTCGAAGGTGCTCTCCTGCACGTGCCGCGCGCCCTCGAGCGCCTCTTCGAGCGTGGCGACCGGCTCGATGCGCGCGAGGGCTTCCTCAGCGGTGCCGGGAATGAGGCCCAGGCGCTCCAGTTCCGGCAGCATCTCGGCGGCGAAGTCGCGCGCGGCCTTTGGCGCGGCGGGGACCTCGTCCCACAACCGCACCGGATGACCGGCGCGGGCGAACACGATGGCCCAGGCACGCCCGATAAGCCCCGAACCGACGCAGGCGACAGGCTCTTTCATCACAAGGTCTCCACATTGCCATCGACGGGGAAGCTCTGCCCCGACAGGTTGCGCCCGGTTTCGGCGATCAGGAAGGCGGCCATGTCCGCCACGTCCTCGGGCGGGGTCATCCGGCGCAGCGAGACGTTCGACAGATACCGCTCGGTCATCTCTTCATGGCTGATCCCGGTCTGCTTCGCGCGGGCTGCGATCACGCCTTCGATCCGCGGCCCTTCGATAATGCCGGGCAGGATCGCATTGGCACGGATATTCTCGGGACCGAGCTCTTTCGCCAGGCTCTGGGTGAACCCGATCACCCCCCATTTCGCCGAGGCGTAGGGCGTGCGGAACGCATAGCCGAACTTGCCCGCCGAGGAGGAGATATTGACGATCGCTCCGCCCCCTGCCGCGCGCAGCATCGGCACCGCTTTCCGCGTGCAGAGAAACTGCCCCGTCAGGCCGATATCGAGGCAGCGCCGCCAATCCTCGGGCGAGATTTCGTCGACCGAGCCGGTGGGCCCCGCAATGCCGGCATTGTTGACCAGCGCATCGAGCCCGCCGAGGGTGTTGCCGATCGCCTCGAAGAAAGATGTCACCGCAGCTTCATCCGAGACGTCGGCGCGCAGGGCCACTTCGGCGCCCAGCTCCTGCGCGGCCCGTTCGAGCGCGGCCTCATCGATGTCGCAGATAGCCAGCCGCGCGCCTTGCCGAGCCAGCTCCCGCGCGATGCACAGCCCGATGCCGGAAGCGCCCGCCGTGACCGCAACGCGTTTGCCCTCGAGGCCGGGCAATTTCATCCTGGATGTATCACTCATCGAAATCTCCTTGGTTATTTGCGCAATGCGATCACGGCCATCAGGATGACGAGCCCGAAGAACACTGAGCGGAATGCGAAGGGCAGCGCGGTGCCGGCAAGCAGGGTCTGCATCGCGGTCAGCAGAAGAGCGCCGCCCAGCATACCCGCGTAATGCCCGCGGCCACCGGTGATCAGCGCCCCACCCACGACGACGACCGCGATCGAGGGCAGAAGGTAGTCATCCCCCATCCCGAGGCTCGCCTGTCCGGAAAAGCCCGCCAGCAGAACGCC
This sequence comes from Thioclava sp. UBA3469, assembly GCF_002378135.1. Taxonomy (NCBI): domain Bacteria; kingdom Pseudomonadati; phylum Pseudomonadota; class Alphaproteobacteria; order Rhodobacterales; family Paracoccaceae; genus Thioclava; species Thioclava sp. UBA3469. The sequence goes on along the minus strand of NZ_DFRG01000017.1, from coordinate 1,654 downwards.
GACCAGCGCCGCGCAGAGCGCCGAGAGGATGTAGACAGAGATGATGACCCGTCCTGTGCGCACCCCCGAGAGGCGCGCAGCAAGTTCGCTGTTGCCGACCGCATAGACCCGGCGCCCGAACCCGGTGCGTCCCAAGAGGATGATCGCGAGAGCGACGAAGGCGGCCATGAAGATGATCACCGGAGTCACCCCCATCAGCTTGCCGGTCATCAACCAACGCAACGAGGGCGGTGCGAAACCCGCCGGCGTGCCGCCCGACCAGATCAATGCCGCGCCCTGAAGAATGCCGTTCATCGCGAGCGTCACGACGATCGGCGACAGGCCCAGCGCCACGACGCCCAGCCCGTTCGCGAGCCCGATCAGCGCAGCCACCGCGAAGACGACCGGCAGCGCCGTGAGCAATCCCATGTCTTGGCCACCAACGAGCCCGGTCAGCATCACGCCCGACAACGCGATGCTCCAGGGCAGCGACAGGTCCAGCCCCCCGGTCAGGATCACCGCGCCCTGCCCCAGCGCGAGGATCGCGAGGAAGCTCGAGAGCACAAGGAGCGAGTCCCAGTAGCGCCAGCCGCTGAAGACATTGCCCAGCACCAGCTGCGTCGCGATCAGGACCACCACGAGGCAGATCCAGGCGGGCAGAACGTGGCGCAGCGTATGACCGTGACGTTGCAGGAAAGTTTGCGCGGGGGCAGTCTCTGCCGGTCGCGTGAAAGCCAACCTGTGATCCTCACCCGAGCGCTGGCCAACAAGCCATCCGCGCCGTCGGGCGCCGATCGCATCGGTGACTTCGCGCAGGCGATGCGAGAGCGTGCTGTCACGGCGCAACGAGCCTGCAAGCACGGCGATCAGAAGCACTGCGCTTTCCGCGATGGTCGAGTAGTAAGCCGAGACGTTGAGCGACAGCAGAAGGTTCACCACGATCATCAGGATATAGGCCCCGAGGATCGTGCCCAGCACGCCGCCTTTGCCACCGCCAAGGCGGGTGCCGCCGATCACCACAGCCGCGAAGGTCGGCAGCAGAAGCGAGTTCCCCACCAGCGGGTCGCCGCTGCCGGTCTGGGCGCTCACGAAAACCCCGGCAAGCCCGTAAAGCCCACCTGCGAGCACGTAGGTCGCGAAGGTAACGGTGCGCGCGTGAAGCCCCGTCGCGCGGGCAGCCTCGGCGTCGCTGCCCACTGCATAGAGCGTGATCCCGTAGCCCGTGCGCTTGAGCCAGAGCCACAGCGCCACCAGCACGAGCATCAGCGTGATCGGTGCAGGAAGCAGGCCGGGGATCGTGTCACCAAGATAGACAGATGCGAGCGAAGGCGCGACGAAGCCGCCCGGCATCGCCATCACAAGGAGCGTCAGCCCTTGCACGATGAACATCACCGCCAATGTGACCACGATGGGCTGCAGGCGCACCACGGCCACGAAAAAGCCGTTCACCGCACCCACGGCCATGCCGATACCGATCCCGATCGCGGTCCAGAGCGGCACGGAGGCCTGCATGTTCGCCGGGTCCATCGAGGTCGCAAGCACCGCGTTGACCAGCGAGACCACCGCGCCTGCCGACAGGTCGAACCCGCCCGACAGGATAACCAGTGTCTGCCCCGCAGCCGCGATCGTGGAGGTCGCCCCGCCACTCGCGAGGAAAGAAATATCGAAATAGCTC
>NZ_DFRG01000021.1:0-7673 GCF_002378135.1 Thioclava sp. UBA3469 | reverse complement strand
TCACCGCCGAGCTTCTGGCGAAGCTGCCCAAGCTACGCCTGATCGCGCAACGCAGCAGCTACCCGCATGTCGATGTCGCTGCCTGCACCCGGCATGGCGTGATCCTGTGCAGCGATATGGCAGAGGGCAAACCCTCGGTCGCGGCGGCAGAGCTGACGTTGGCGCTGATGCTTGCTACGGCGCGCGATCTGCCGCGTCAGATGGAGAGCCTCAAAAGCGGTCACTGGCAGGCCGGCGTCGGCCTCAGCCTCGCGGGGCGACGGCTCGGTCTGACTGGTTGTGGCCGGATCGGGCAGCTCGTCGCGAAATACGCCCGTGCGCTCGATATGAGGGTCTGGTGGTGGGGCTCCGAACAGGGCCGGGCGCGGGCGGAGGCGGATGGCGAGGCCGTGGCTCCCAGCCGCGAGGCGTTCTTCGCGCAAAGCGATGTCGTCAGCGTCCATGTCCGGCTGAATGCCCAGACCCGCGGGATGATCACGGCGCAGGATCTATCCGCGATGCCGGAGCACGGCATTTTCGTGAACACATCCCGTGCCGGTCTGGTCGCGCCCGGTGCGCTCGAGGCGGCGCTGCAGGGAAGCAGGCCCGGTCGTATCGCCATCGACGTCTTTGATCGCGAGCCCTTCCACGACACCGGCTCCGTGCTGCTGACCGATCCGCGGGTGATTGCGACCCCACATATCGGCTTCGTGACCGAGGACGAGCTGGAACACCAATTCGCGGATATCTACGCGCAGGTGAACGCGTTTGACGCAGGCGCGCCGATCAACGTGATCGATCCCGAAGCGATGAGCTGATAGCCGGGCCGAAATGGTTGGAGGGTTACGGACCTGCCGCGGAAATTTTGCCCAGCGGTGAAGTAGGGAGTGAAAGCCGCTCAATATGACGAGAGTGCTGATAATCTGTCTTATGTAAATGTAGAAGCGTCTTCCGGCGCGGCTTTCAGCCCCGCCGCCGTGGAAAGCCCCGACCGTCCATCAATTTGCGCGCTGTGCGCAATGTTCCCGCCCGGACAACTTTGCCGGTCGCATCAGTTTCGATCAGAACTTCAGCAGCCCCGGTCGGGTGCTCGATTGCAAAGCGTCCGTCTTCCGGCAGCACGGCCAGCTCCGCCGCGGGCGAGCCCTCGAAAGTGCAAGCCGTCGCAACCGAAACCGCGGCGAAGACACCCCGCGCGGGCCTTTCGTGGGTTGCCGTGCGGCGCGGTTTCGCGTGGTGGCCCGACTCGAGTCGATCACTCTCATCGCAATACTCTAGCAACTGGTTCCCGACGGCGCCGGGCTTCGATCCTGCGGTCATCGCATGGCGGGTTTCCGAAACTGTCGGTGGTGCTGCAGTGCAGAAACTCCTACGTCTTTCTCAACACGGACGCTTGAGAAGAGAGGCTGTCATGAGCACGGTTTTTGAACATACTGCCCCGCAAACACGGGATTTCGGCATTTTCAGCTCCATTCGAGCGTTTTTGGGCTCCTTCGCATCTGCGGCACGAATGTTGCGCCTGTCGAACGAACTGATGCTGCAGAACGTGTCGGGCGAGACGCTCCGTCGGCGCCTGCTCGAAGAGATGAACGACGCACATCACTGATGTGTGACCCCTGCGCTACCCGGGCAAGCGAGCGTTCGAGAACCGTCGCCTCCATGCGGCGGTTCTTGCGTTTTCAGACGGCCGCTGCCCTACCCAAGGTCCGCCAGCCGTGCCGCCGTCTCCGGCATCCGGGCAAGCGTCGCCTCCAGCCGGGTGCGCCAGCGTGGACCGCGGGATTGGGCGTCCTCCCAGGCTTCGGCCAGCTCGTCGGGACGGTCTTGCGCCAGCACGTCGATCAGGAAGGCGGCCTGCGCGCGATCCTTCGCGGATTTGCCCCGTTCGGGGCCTTCGCGGCGGCGGTCGGCCACGATCAGCTTGTGGATCGCGAAGCGCTCGGGGCGCGGGATTTGCACCAGCACGCCCGAGCGGTAGAGCGCCACCGCCGGGATCGGCTCTGCGATCAGGTAGTTGAGATAGTTCAGCGCCTGCGCCGAGACGCCGAGCGCGGGCAGCGGTTTCACCGTCTCGTCGCCGAAGGCGGGCGTCAGGAACTCAACCATGACCTCCGACCGGCTCTGTCGCCATTTCCAGACCTGCCGGTCCTGAAGCCCCGGAACAGGGTCGAATTTCAGCGCCGAGAGGATGTCCCCGGGGTCTTCTTCGACCTTGTCCTGCAGCGCGACCGAAAGGCGTTGGAAGCTTGCGAGGTCGATATCGCCGGTCTGGGCCAGCGTCTCGGTATCCATCCGCACGCCCAGCTCGCCCTGATAGAGCGCGAAGGCCGCGGTGCCGATCAGCGTGCCGCCGAGGCGGAACATCCCTGCCCGTGCGAATGCGAGAAACAGCGACCCGGTTTCGCGGTCGGTGGCGAAATAGCCCTCGGCGCGCAGGATCCGGGTCAGCCGCGTCATGCGCTGTCGGCGCGCCTGCGCATCGGATTTCAGGGCTGCCGCCCGTGCCAGCCGGTCGCGCAGCTCCGGGGTGTCCTCGCCGAGATAACGGCTGCGCGTCTCGGTTCCGATCCGCAGCCGCTCGTAAAGATAGGTCCGGTTGCCGCGATGACGCTCCTCGATCGCGCCGGTCACTTCGGCGGCGCGATCGTCGAGATGCAGGCGCAGCAGGTCCTGATAGGCCGTCTGCGCGGTCTGGCTATGCGAGATGATGTCCATTGCGGCCTCATGTGCGACAAGTTTTAGTTTGTCGCACATTGGGGCGTGTGCGACAAGTTGTAATTTGTCGCACACGTTTTTGCAGGAGCGGCGCGTCAGTGATCCCCGGTCCCGACCGTGTCCAATGCCGCGCAGGCATCGTCGGGCAAATCCAGAATCACCGCGGCGAGGTTTTCCTCCAGATGCGCCACCGAGGAGGTGCCTGGGATCAACAAGATGTTGGGCGACTGCTGCAGCAGCCACGCCAGCGCCACCTGCATCGGCGTCGCGCCAAGGTCGCGCGCCACATCGAACAGGGCCTGCGATTGTAAGGGAGAGAACCCGCCAAGCGGGAAGAACGGCACATAGGCGATCCCGTCCGCCGCGAGCGCGTCGATCAGCGCGTCGTCGCGATGCGCGAGGTTGTAGAGGTTCTGCACACAGACGATCTCGGCGAGGCTGCGCCCTTCTTCCACCTGATTCGCAGTGACATTGCTCAGGCCGATATGCCCGACAAGCCCCTGATGCTGCAGCCGCGTGAGCGCTGTCAGAGGCTCCGCGATCGAGCCTTCGGTCGGTCCCTCCCCGAACATGATCCGCAGGTTGACCACGTCGATTTTCTCGCGGCCGAGGTTGCGGAGATTGTCGTGGATCGCCCTCTCAAGATCGACGGCGGACATTGCCGGGTTCCACGAGGCGTCCGCGCCGCGCCGCGCGCTGATCTTCGTCACGATCGTCAGATCGTCGGGGTAAGGCACGAGGGCCTCGCGGATGATCTGGTTGGTCACATGGGGGCCGTAGAAGTCGCTGGTGTCGATATGGTCGACGCCGCTCTCGACGGCCTTGCGCAGCACTGCGAGCGCGGCCTCGTGGTCTTTCGGCGGGCCGAAAACATGCGGACCGGCAAGCTGCATCGCACCGTATCCCATTCGGTTCACGGAGATGTCCGTGCCGGGAAAGGTAAATGTGCCGCCAAGATGGGGTTGGGCTGTCATGCGCTGTCTCCTTTTTCCTGAGGCGAAGGTAGACTTCCGTGTATTGTTCGATAAGGCAGTGATATCTGCACGGCTTGCGCGGGAAGAGCGAACAATGGACGAGATGCGGGATTTCCGGCTTTTCATCGCCGCAGCGCGACATGGCGGGTTTCGGGGCGCGGCGCGGGCTACCTCGGTTCCCGCACCGACGGTGAGCGAGGCAGTGCGTCGATTGGAAGACCGGCTGGGAACGCGGCTTCTCAATCGGACGACCCGCAGCGTTGCGCTCACGGTGACGGGGACCGAACTGATGAACCGAGTCATCCCCGTGCTCGAAGAGCTCGAGACCGCGCTCGACTCCGTCGCGGGCCACGGGCGCGGCCCGAGCGGCACATTGCGACTGAACGTCCCGGGCGCCGTCACACGGTCGAGGCCTGCCGCCGATCATCTCGGAATTTCTCGCGGCGCATCCGACGGTCAGTGTCGACATCACGGTCGATGACGGGCTCGTCGATATTCTGTCGCAAGGCGCGGATGCGGGGATCCGCTATGGCGAGACGCTGGCGCAGGATGCCATCGTGGTGCCGATCGGACCGCGCCGTCAGCGCATCGCCACCGCCGCCTCGCCCAAATATCTGGCGCGGCGGGGAAGCCCGTCCCATCCGCGCGACTTGCTTGAACACGCCTGCATCCGCACCCGGTTTCCGGGCGGTGCGCTGACCGAATGGACCTTCGAGACCGAGACGGAAAGCCTCACCATCGACCCCAGCGGCCCCCTGACAATCAGCACGCAGGCCGCCGAATTCGCCATCAAGGCGGCAATCGACAGGCTGGGCGGTGGTCACGACATTCGAAGACTGGGTGCGCCCCGCGATGGAAGCGGGACATCTCGCGCCGGTGCTGGAGGACTGGTGGCCTGATTTCGAGGGGCCGTTTCTTTACTATTCAAGCCGTCGAAATATGCCACCCTCGCTCCGCGCCTTCGTGGATTTCATCAAGGCGCGGCCGCGTTTGACGGGGTAAATTGGCCCCGTGGTGCCGGCGGGAGAATCGGGCGCGGGCCTCGCCGCTATGCGGCCTCGGCTTGCAGCAATGTTACCAGATTCGGGTCAGTCTACGCCGCTCAGACCCTTGGCTAGTGTCTTCTCGCGCAGGTTTCGCTAGATATTGCTCTCGAAATTGTGGGATTCTGGTCGCGCCTGCCAAAAAAACTCTTGCCAGACTCAGTTCGTTCGAGTGAATTATACGGAAAAGAACGAATGAGACGCCTAAAAGCGTAACAAGCGCAGAGGCGAGAGGGCAGAGATGACGGAACATATGCGGATCGATCAGATCGTCGGACAACATGCTGAGCGTTTGTCCGAGCAACTGCAAGAGCACCGTCGTGCCCTGTTCCCGCCGGATACCAAGCGGGAATTGCGCAAGTTCACTTCCGGCGAGGTGGCACAGCTTCTGGGCGTGAAGGACGCCTATCTGCGCAAGCTGCATCTCGACGGGCGCGGTCCGGAACCCGAGATCCGCGCGGGCGGTCGGCGCTATTACAGCCCCCACGACATTCAGGCGCTGCGTGAGATGCTCGAGAAGGGCGCGAAAACGCCCGGCACCTACCTTCCGGGTCGGCGCGAGGGAGATCATCTGCAGGTGATCTCGGTCATCAACTTCAAGGGTGGCTCGGGCAAAACCACGACTTCGGCGCATTTGGCGCAGAAGCTCGCGCTCGACGGTTACCGGGTGCTGGCGATCGATCTGGACCCGCAAGCCTCGTTCTCCGCGCTGCACGGCTTCCAGCCCGAATTCGACCTGCTCGACGGTGGAACCCTTTACGACGCGATCCGCTATGACGATCCGGTGCCGCTGCAGGACGTGATCCAGAAGACCTATTTCACCAATCTCGACATCATCCCCGGCAATCTCGATCTCATGGAGTTCGAGCATGACACGCCGCGCGTACTGGCACAGGGCTCGCGCGAGCTGTTCTTCACCCGTGTGGGCGATGCGCTCGGCACGGTCGAGGCCGATTACGACGTCGTCGTGCTCGACTGTCCGCCGCAGCTGGGCTTCCTGACCATGTCGGCGCTCTCGGCGGCGACGGCGGTGCTGGTGACGGTGCATCCGCAGATGCTCGACGTGATGTCGATGTGTCAGTTCCTGCTGATGACCTCAAACCTCCTGGGCGTCGTGGCAGAGGCGGGCGGCGACATGTCCTACGACTGGCTGCGCTATCTCGTTACCCGCTACGAACCCGGCGATGGCCCGCAAAATCAAATGGTTAGCTTCATGCGCTCGATGTTCGGGGAGCATGTGCTGAACCACCCTGCCCTGAAGTCGACCGCGATCTCGGATGCGGGAATCACCAAGCAGACGCTCTACGAGGTGGAGAAATCGCAATTCACCCGTTCGACGTATGAACGCGCCCTTGAGAGCCTCAATGCCGTGAATAGCGAGATCGAGGACCTTATCCAGAAAGCGTGGGGGCGCTGATATCATGGCACGCAAGAACCTTCTCGACGGGCTGATGAACGCAAGAAACGACGCGGAGGCGAGCGCACGCAAAGCTTCCGGCGCATCTGCCCCGGCCGAAAAACCCGCCTCGCCGCCGCCGCGGCGCCAGACCGGCGCGATCGGCGCCGTCAGTCAGTCGCTGGCCGAGTTGCGCACCCGCGCGCTGGTCGAGGTGCCGGCCGACATGATCGACGATGCGGGGCTGAAGGACCGGCTCGATACCGACCCCGAGGGGCTCGCCGAACTTGTCGAGAGCCTGCGCGAATACGGGCAGCAAGTGCCGGTGATGCTGCGCCACTCGCCCAATGAAGAGGGCCGCTACGAGATCGTCTACGGGCGCCGCCGAGTGGAGGCGTTGCGCAAGCTGGGCAGTCCCGTCCGTGCGATGGTGCGCGATCTCGACGATCGCTCGCTCGTCGTGGCGCAGGGACAGGAAAACGCCGCGCGCAAGGATCTAAGCTTCATCGAGAAGGCGAATTTCGCCCGGCAGATGGTTGAGGGCGGTTTTGACCGCAAGGTGATCTGCGACGCGCTCCATGTCGACAAGACCGTCGTCAGCCGGATGCTCGCAGTGGCCAAGGAAGTGCCGGAGCCGGTGATCGAAGCGATCGGCGCGGCGCCTTCGGCCGGGCGGGATCGCTGGCTCGCGCTGGCGCGCCGGATCGGCAAGAGTCCCGTCAATCAGGTCGTGGCGCTCGCCTCCGGCGACAGCAGCGACATCCGTTTCCAGGCCGTGTTCGACGCGCTCGCGCCGGACCGGGCCCCTGCCCCAACGCCCGAGAAGATCACCACGAAGAACGGTGCGCTTCTGGCAGAGGCGCAGCGACGTGGCGGAAAGCCCGTGATGACGCTGCACGATGACAGTTTCGCCGATTGGCTGCGCGAGAACATGGCGCGGCTCCATGAGGAATTCTCCCGCAAAGACGGGGAATGAGCAGAAGACCGCAACGATAAAAAGGAGGCACGTCAGGACAAAAAAGAGACCCCCCAGGACATGACATCCCGAAGGGCCGTTCTTTCTCGCACTCTGAACGTATCCTGAGCAGTTGACTCCTGTCAACAACCGCCATGTCCGCGGAGCGATCTTTCATGTCTTCGTGACAGACAGGATGCAACATATCTCACAAACCCCGTTCGGGCGCAGCCTGAACAAAGGGGATTTGCAGGCCGCCGAGATGCTCGACGCGCCGCTACCCGAGCTTGCGCGCGACAAATGGGCCGTGATGCGCGATCTGACCGTCGCGCGGGCCGCTTTCGGCGTCAGTGACCGCGATCTGGCGGTGCTGAACGCGCTGCTTTCCTTTCACCCGCACCCGACACTGGCCGAGGGCGACGGCACGATCGTCTTCCCGTCCAACGCCTCGCTCTCAGAGCGCGCCCATGGGATGCCTGAGAGCACGCTGCGGCGGCATCTCGCGGCGCTGGTGAAGTCGGGCCTCGTGATCCGCCACGACAGCCCCAACGGCAAGCGCTACGCCCGCCGCGCCGGCGAACAGCTCCAGGTGGCGTTCGGCTTCGATCTGC
>NZ_DFRG01000045.1:44823-45093 GCF_002378135.1 Thioclava sp. UBA3469 | reverse complement strand
AAGTTCAAGATCGCGATCAACGGCGCCGAGGCCGACCGCGCCGCGATCCGCGCCCATGACGTGGGTCTGCAGCTGGTCGAGCGTGATGGAGAGATCGGTTTCCAGGTCTTCGTGGGCGGCGGTCTCGGCCGCACCCCGATGATCGGCAAGGAAATCCGCAGCTTCCTGCCCGCGGTCGATCTGCTGCCTTATCTGGAATCGATCGTCGCCGCATGGAACCTCGCGGGACGGCGCGACAACAAGTATAAGGCGCGCATCAAGATCACCGTG
>NZ_DFRG01000045.1:36421-44774 GCF_002378135.1 Thioclava sp. UBA3469 | reverse complement strand
GCGCAAGTTCAAGATCGGCGTGACCGTGCCGGGCGACAACTCGCTCGACATCTACACGAACGACATCGGCCTCGTCGTCATCATGAACGAGGAGAACACCGAGTGCATCGGCTTCAACGTGATGGTCGGCGGCGGCATGGGCCGCACGCCGATGGTGGCGCGGCTTTTGCGCGATTTCCTGCCCGAGGCGGATCTCTTGCCCTATCTCGAGGCGGTTCTTGCCAGCTACAACCGGCTGGGGCGGCGCGACAACAAGTACAAGGCGCGCATCAAGATCACCGTGCACGAGCTTGGAATCGATACGTTTTCCGAGATGGTCGAGGCTGAATTCCCGGCCCGTCGCGCGGCGTTCAAGGGCGCGGACCAAGCGATCCTCGCCGATCTCAAGGCGCAATTCGCACCGCCCGCGCTGCCTGCGCAGGAGAGCGAAAGCTTCGAAACCGCGCTCAATGTCGACGCGCTTCTGCGCGATTGGGCCGCGCGCTCGGTCTCGCCCCATCACAACCCTGATTACGCGGTGGTCACGGTCAGCCTGAAGGATCACGGCGCGCCTCCGGGCGATGCCACGTCCGACCAGATGCGCCTGCTCGCAGACCTTGCCGAGCGCTACGGTCAGTCGGAGCTGCGCATCAGCCACGAGCAGAACGTGATCCTGCCGCATATCGCGAAGGCCGACCTGCCCGCGCTGTTCGAAGCCCTGCGCAAGGGCGGCCTCGCCACGGCGAATATCGGCCTGACCTCGGATATCATCGCCTGCCCCGGCATGGATTACTGCGCGCTGGCCACGGCCCGCTCGATCCCGCTGGCGCAACAGATTTCGACCCATTTCCGCGATCTCGGGCTGGAGCAGGAGATCGGTGCGCTCAAGATCAAGATCTCGGGCTGCATCAACGCCTGCGGTCACCACCATCTGGGCCATATCGGCATCCTCGGTCTCGACCGTGCGGGCGTGGAGAACTACCAGATCACGCTTGGCGGCGACGCGACCGAAACGATGGCGCTTGGCGAACGTGCCGGCCCCGGCTTCGCCTATACGGAGGTGATCCCTGCGCTGGAGCGTCTCCTGCGCGCCTATCTCGAGCTGCGTGAAAGCGCCACCGAGAGCTTCCTCGACGCGCTGCGCCGCCTTGGCCCGGACCCGTTCAAGGAAGCGCTCTATGCAGAGGCTCAACGCCATGCCGCTCAGTGATGGAACGGATATCGCCCCCCGCGTCGCCGGGCTGAACGAACGCTACCGCCACCACGCCGCAACCGCGGTGATGGAGCGGGCGTTGCGGGACCCCGATGTGGGCAATGTCGCGCTGGTTTCGTCCTTCGGGGCGGAATCGGTGGTGTTGCTGCATATGGTCTCGGTGATCGCGCCCGGCACGCCGGTGCTGTTCATCGACACGCAGATGCTGTTTCCCGAGACGCTCGCCTATCAGCGCGACGTCGCGGCCAAGCTGGGCCTGACCAATGTGCAGGTGATCCAGGCCGATGAGGCCGCGATTGCCCGCGACGACCCGGACGGCACGCTGCACCAGTACAGCACCGACGCCTGCTGCACCCTGCGCAAGACGGTGCCGCTGGAAAATGCGCTGTCGGGCTATGACGCGTGGATCACCGGGCGCAAACGCTTTCAGGGCGGCCAGCGCGCGGCGCTCGATTTCTTCGAGATCGAGACCGACAGCCGGATGAAGATCAACCCGCTCGCCCATTGGGACAAGCAGGACGTGCAGGATTACATGGTCGAGAACCGCCTGCCTCGCCATCCGCTGGTGGCGCAAGGCTACCCTTCGATCGGCTGCGCACCCTGCACCTCGCCTGTGAAACCGGGCGAAGACGAACGTGCGGGCCGCTGGCGCGGCGCTGCCAAGACCGAATGCGGCATCCACTTCATCGGCGGCAAGGCCGTCCGTGTGAACAGTGAAGGCCAAGTGATTGAGAACAAGGAGAATGTGGCATGAGCGTGATCGTTCGCGACGACGGCTTCCGCAATGACGACTTCACCGGGGCGAGCCTCGACATCGCGCCGGAGACCGATGCGGGCTACCTGCCTGCGCTGATCGAAGGCGCCGAGATGATCCGCGTCCTGTTCCCGACCTTCTCGGACGGGCGCGGCTTTTCGCTGGCGCGCCGCATCCGTGCGCTCGGCTATACCGGGCGTCTGCGCGCGGCGGGCCCGCTGATCGCGGATCAATACGCGATGGCACGGCGCGTGGGCTTCGACGAGGTCGAGATTCCGCCGGAACTGGCCGAGCGCCAGCCGCAGGCGCAATGGCTGTTCCGCGCCGACTGGGCCGCGCATGACTACCGCGCGCGGCTCGCCGGCTGAGGCTTTCACCCGTCCGCGATATCCGATAGACCATAACGAAACCGGCAATTGAGCCAGATCAAGGGCCAGCGCTCACGCAAGCTGTATCCGATCTGTATATTTGCCAGACCGAGGCGCCTGCCCCGGCCCGAGAGAGATGTGACAATGAACGAGAGCGCCGTGACCGAGATCCCCAAGGCGAAGACCCTGCCCGACGCGCAGACCGTGACCGAAGTGACCCATTGGACGGACCGGCTGTTTTCCTTCCGCGTGAGCCGCCCGCAGTCCCTGCGTTTCCGCTCCGGCGAATTCGTGATGATCGGGCTGATGGGCGACAATGGTAAACCGCTGCTGCGCGCCTATTCCATCGCCTCGCCGAACTGGGACGAGGAGCTGGAATTCTACTCGATCAAGGTGCCCGACGGCCCGCTGACCTCGAAGCTGCAGCATATCAATGTGGGCGATGAGATCATCCTGCGCCCGAAGCCCGTGGGCACGCTGGTCCATGACGCGCTGCTGCCGGGCAAGCGGGTGTGGTTCCTCGCCACCGGCACCGGGATCGCGCCGTTCGCCTCGCTGATGCGCGACCCCGAGACCTACGACAAGTTCGACGAGGTCATCATGATGCATACCTGCCGCACGGTCGAGGAACTGGAATATGGCCGCCAGCTGGTCGAGAACCTGATCAACGATCCGCTGATCGGCGAGATGGTCGACGGCAAGCTGAAATACTACCCGACCACGACCCGCGAGGAATCCCCCCATATGGGTCGTATCACCGACAATCTTGAGAACGGCAAGGTGTTCAAGGATCTCGGCCTCGAGCCGATGAACCCCGAGACCGACCGCGCGATGGTCTGCGGCTCGCTCGCCTTCAACAAGGACGTGATGGCGGTGCTCGAAGGGTTCGGGCTGCGCGAGGGCGCGAATTCCGAGCCGCGCGAATATGTGGTCGAGAAGGCCTTCGTCGGCGACGGTATCTGATCTGGGCGGGGGGGGCTCTGCCCCCTCGGGCTTCGCCCTCACCCCCGGGATATTTCTCAAGAGCGAAGATGGGCGTCTGTCCTGTCTTCGCTCTTTTCAAATATCCCGGGGTGCGCGCGGGGGCAGAGCCCCCTTGTGACCCAGCGTTTTTTCCGCCGCGACTTGGGAGATCGCCTGATCGTTGCTATCTTAAAGGCATGACTGAGGGGACCACCACGATGACGCGCCACCAATTGAGCCACAGCTTTCGCGAACATGTCGCCGATGGCGTCGTCCATGTGCTGGGCGTCGTTTTTGCCGTGGCAGGCGTCAGCGCACTGATCGTCTGGGCGTCGCTGGCCGCACCGGCCGGGCGGGTTTGGCCGCTCGCGGTCTATTCGGTGGGGCTGATCGCCTCTTTCTCGCTCTCGGCCGCCTATAACCTGACCCTGCATGCGCCGACGCGCGCGGTGCTGCGGCGCTTCGACCACGCGGCGATTTATCTTCTCATTGCGGGCACTTACACGCCGATGGCGCTGATCGGCCTCGGCGGCGTCGCAGGTTGGGCGCTGACCGCGACGGTCTGGGCGCTCGCGACCTTCGGCATCGTGATGAAGCTCGGCTTCTTCCACCGCGCGGAGCGCACGGGGTTCTGGCTCTATCTGGCGATGGGCTGGCTCGGGATGATCGCGATGTGGCCGCTGATCGTGGCCCTGCCCCTGCCCGCGCTGATCCTGCTGGTCGTGGGCGGGCTGACATATACGGTCGGCGTGATCTTCTACCAGACCGAGCGCATCCCCTTCTCGCGCGCGATCTGGCACGGCCATGTGCTGGCCGCGGCCGCGACGCATTACGCCGCGGTGATCGTGATCTCGCACTGAGCGGGGGTCAGAGCGGCTCGATATCGCCCATTGCGCGGGTTTCGTGGAACTCCGAGACGAAGCGCGCCAGCGCCCCCTCGTCGATCGCCGCGCGCAGGCCCGCCATCAGTTCCTGATAGTAATGCAGGTTGTGCCAGGTCAGCAGCATCCCCGAGATCATCTCGCCGGAGCGGAAGACGTGGTGCAGATAGGCGCGCGAATAATTCGAGCAGGCCGGGCACGTGCAGGCCTCGTCTAAGGGCCGCGGATCATCGGCATGGCGGGCGTTCTTGATGTTCACCTGACCGCGACGGGTCCAGGCTTGACCGGTGCGCCCCGAGCGCGATGGCAGCACGCAATCCATCATGTCGATGCCGCGCTCCACTGCGCCCACGATATCGTCGGGCTTGCCGACGCCCATCAGGTAGCGGGGCTTGTCTTCGGGCAGCATGCCGGGCGCATAGTCGAGCACGCCGAACATCGCTTCCTGCCCCTCGCCCACGGCGAGGCCGCCGACCGCATATCCTTCGAAGCCGATTTCCTTGAGTTTCTCGGCACTTTCCTCGCGAAGTTCACGTGTCACGCCGCCCTGCTGGATGCCGAAGAGCGCATGGCCCGGACGGTCGCCGAAGGCATCGCGCGAGCGTTGCGCCCACCGCATCGAGAGGCGCATGGACTTCGCCACTTCTTCCTCGGTCGCGGGCAGCGCCGGGCATTCGTCGAAGCACATCACGATATCCGAGCCCAAGAGCTTCTGGATCTCCATCGAGCGTTCGGGCGAGAGCATATGTTTCGAGCCGTCGACATGGGAGGCAAAGGTCACGCCGTCCTCGGTCAGCTTGCGCAGAGACGCGAGGCTCATCACCTGAAAGCCGCCCGAGTCGGTCAGGATCGGCTTGTCCCAGTTCATGAACTTGTGGAGCCCACCCAGACGCGCCACCCGCTCCGCGCCGGGGCGCAGCATCAGGTGATAGGTATTGCCCAGCAAAATATCGGCGCCGGTCGCGGCGACGCTTTCGGGCATCATCGCCTTCACGGTCGCGGCGGTGCCCACAGGCATGAAGGCCGGCGTGCGGATTTCGCCGCGGGGCGTCGAGATCGTCCCGGTGCGCGCAGCACCATCGGTGGCCTTGAGGGTGAAGCTGAACTTGGTCATCTGGGGCTCTCCTTCGGCCCCGGCTGATAGACCCAAAGCGGCGCGAAGGGAAGGCCGCGCGGGGCGCAAGGGCATGGACCGGAATCGCATTTTAGCCTTACGCTAGGGCAAAAGGAGGCTCGCCATGTTTCGTTCCATCCTTCTAACCCTCTGCGCCACGCTTGCGCCGTTCGCCGCTGCCGCGCAAAACCAGCGCATCAGCCATTGCATCGCGATTGCCGATGCCGCGCCGGGGATCGAGTATCTGCACAAGGCCAACTGGTCCGACCCGGTGCCGGAGCAATCGGTGCGGTTGCATTACATCGACCACTCGATGGTTCTGTTGCAGACCGAGGGCGGGCTGTCAGTCGTGACTGATTTCAACGGCTGGACCGGGGGCGCGCGGTTCGCCCCCGATTACGTCACGATGAACCACGCCCATTCCAGCCATATGACCGATATGATCCCCGATGGGTCGGTGGCGCTGAAGGGCTGGTCGGATCAGTTCGGCATCGCCGCCGAGCATCACCTGGATCTGGGCGAGATGCTGATCCGCAATGTGCCCACCGCGATCCGCAGCTTCGGCGGGGTCGAGGAGAACGGCAACTCGATCTTCGTCTTCGAGGTTGCAGGGTTGTGCATCGGCCATCTGGGGCATCTGCACCACGAGCCCGATCCCGCGCAATATGCGGCGTTGGGGCGGCTCGATGTGGTGATGGCGGCGGTGGATGGGTCTTACACGGTCGATCAGCCGACGATGATCCGCATCCTGAATCGGCTGCGCTCGCGCATTGTGATCCCGGTCCATTGGTTCGGCGAGCCGACCCTGCAGAGCTTTCTTGACGGGATGGAAGGCGTCTTCGCGGTGGAGCGGCCCGGCGTGAGCGAGCTGGTCGTCTCTCTCAGGACCTTGCCGCGCGAGCCGACCGTGATGGTGCTGGAGCCCGACCGGCTGCGGTAGCGCTCACCAGATCTCAGGTCTTTGGAAGGCTGCCACGCAATGCGGCTTCCCCGCGATGGTGCCAAGCGGCGTCGCCGTCAGGGATTGGCCGAGCCAGCCCTCCGGCATCGACAGCGGATAAGGCGCGGCGATGGCGGCCTCGGCAATCGGCGCAAAGCCGACCCGCCCGTAATAGGCCGGATCGCCACAGGTCAGAACAGCCTCGACGCCCGCCGCTGACAGCTCTGCGAGCGCATGACGGATCAGCCTCTGCCCGACGCCCTTGCGTTGCTGCGCCGGGGCGACCGCCATCGGCGAAAGCAGAAAGATGCGGCGCGGATCCTCGTCATAGCGCAGACGGGTGAAGCAGACCGCGCCGATGAGGACCGCTCCCTCCCGCGCGGTGAAACAGTGCAGATCGGCGGGGTCGGTCCGGGCGAGGATGTCGCGCACCAGCGCCCCGATCAGCGCGCCTTCGTCAGGGCCTTCGGAGGCTGCGAAGCTCTCGGCGAAGAGATCGGCGAAGCGCTCCGCGTCTCCGGCATATCCTGCGCTGATCTCCACCCGGCTCAACTCTCCGCTTTCTTCTCCCAGCGGCCGCCCTCTTCCGACCAGTAGATCGCTTTCGCGCCCGCGCCGGTCAGGGTTTTCCACTGCCCGCGCGCATGTTGCACCGCTTGCGGGTCGTTGCCGTCGAACAGGATCCAGACGCGTTTATGGGCATCGGTCTCCTCCGCCGCGACCTCGGCGCCGTCGATGGCCATCATCGCCTCGCGCCCGTCGCCTGCGGGCGCGGTGCCCAGCAGGATCGGCTGCAGCGCGTCATGCGGCCCGCCTGCGAGCCCGTGCGGCAGGAAGCTCGCCTCGTTTCCCATCAGCCAGAGCCTCTGGTCTAGCCAGTCGAGCCGCGCGGAATCGGTCCCGCGCAATTCCACCTTCCAACCCTGCTCCACCGCCCGGGAGGCGAGGTTCAGCACCACCTCCTCGAGGCTGGAGCGGGTCAGATGGTAGAAATTGACCTGACCCATCTCAGGCTTCGAACTTGTCGCGGATCAGACGGTCGAGCATGCGCACGCCCCATCCGGTCGGCCCTTTCGGGGCCAGCGTGGTCTCGTTCGGCGGCAGGGCCACGCCCGCGATGTCGATATGGCACCACGGCACCTCGTCCTTCACGAAGCGCTTGAGGAAGGCAGCCGCGGTGATCGCGCCGCCCCAGCGGTTGCCGACATTGCGCATATCGGCCAGCCGCGATTTCAGCGCCTTGTCATAGGCGGGCTGCAGCGGCATGTGCCACGCGCCCTCGCCCTCGGTCTTCGCCGCTTTAAGAATGTCGGCTACGAAATTGTCATCATTGGCGAAAAGACCCGCGTTCTCGTGGCCGAGGGCGACGATCACGGCCCCGGTCAGCGTGGCGAGATTGACCATCGCCTTGGGCTGGAACCGGTCCTGCGCATACCAGAGCACATCGGCCAGAACGAGGCGGCCTTCCGCATCGGTGTTGATGACTTCGATCGTGTCGCCCTTCATCGAGGTCACGATATCGCCGGGGCGTTGCGCGCGCCCGTCGGGCATGTTCTCGACCAGACCGACGAGGCCCACGACATTCGCCTTGGCCTTGCGCAGCGCGAGCGTCCGCATCACGCCCGAGACGACGCCTGCGCCGCCCATATCCATCGTCATCTCTTCCATGCCCGCGCCGGGCTTGAGCGAGATGCCGCCCGCGTCGAACACGACGCCCTTGCCGACGAGCGCGAAGGGCGCCTCGCCCTCCTCGCCGCCCTTCCATTGCATCACGACCAGCTTGGAGGGCATTTCCGAGCCCATGCCGACGCCCAGAAGCGCGCCCATGCCGAGCTTCTTCATGTCCTCCTCTTCGAGGATTTCGACATCGAGGCCCAGCTCCTGCATCGCGGCGAGGCGGGCGGCGAAATCGTCGGTGGTCAGGATATTGGCGGGCTCGTTGACGAGATCGCGGGTGAAGAACACGCCCTCAGCCAGTGCTGCATGCGGGGCGGCGGCGGCGGCGACCTCTTCGGGCTTGTCGACCATGATCGTCACCGGCCCGTAGGCCTTCTTGTCCTCACCGGTATGATAGTCGAAGCGATAGGCGCGCAACGCGAGGCCCAGCGACAGATCGGCGGCGCGCGGATGGTTTTGCGCAA
>NZ_DFRG01000045.1:24226-36096 GCF_002378135.1 Thioclava sp. UBA3469 | reverse complement strand
CCACCACGAGCGCGCCCGCCTCACCGAGTTTGGCGCCGATCGCAGCCCCCGCCTTGCGGGCCTCGTCGGCGCCGGCCTTGCGGTCGAGCCGCACCAGCTGCACCGCTTCGGCGGCGATCGCGGCGGGCCAGCTCAGCTCCATCGCCTCGCCCGCATCGAGCCCCGCGAAGGCTTCCGAGTCCACCGCGCGCTTGATCGCGCCCTTCATCGCCCGATCCAGCTTGCGCCCGGCCTGACCCAGCTTGCCGTCACCGCCCACGACCAGCGCGATCCGCCCGCTTTGGGTGGCGAAGACCTCCGGATCGGTTTCCTTGAAGGCGATAGCAACAGGTTGGGTCATGTGGGGCTCTCCGAAGATGAGACCGGCGCGCGCGTCGGCGGCGCTCGGTCGCGATTGGCATCAAATTGCGCGCGAGCCTAGCCCTGCCTCCGGAAAATGAAAAGCACCCCCGCTGTGCCCTTCCCTCACTTCGCCCGACAGGCTAGAGAAAGGGAAATATTCGGGGGTATTGAGAGGGTCGTGACGCAACTGGACAGATATGTTTTGTCCAAATTGATGGCGCTGTTCGGGTTTTTCGCGCTCGTGCTGGTCTCCGTCTATTGGGTCAACCGGGCTGTGATCATGTTCGACAGCCTGATTTCGGATGGGCAGACCGCAACGGTGGTGCTGGAATTCACCGCGTTGACCTTGCCTTACGTCATCCGCATCGTCCTGCCGGTCGCCGCCTTCGCCGCCACGATCTACGCGTTCAACCGGCTCGATCAGGACAGCGAATTGGTGGTGATGCGCGCCACCGGCACCTCGAACTGGCGGCTGGCGCGTCCGGTGCTGGTCTTCGGGTTGATCGCATCGGTGATGATGGCGCTTCTGGTGAATTTCCTCGTCCCCGCCGCGAAAGCCCGGCTGGCCGAGCGCCAGCAGGAGGTCGCGCAGAACCTGACCGCGAAATTCCTCACCGAAGGCACGTTCCAGCATCCCGCGCCGGGCATCTCGATCTATATCCGGCGCATTTCCGATCTGGGGGAGTTGCAGGATATCTTCGTCTCCGACAGCCGCTCGGCGCAGACGAGCACGATCTATACCGCCGGCAAGGGCGTGATCGTGAAGACCGAGACGGGGCCGAAACTGATCATGTTCTCGGGCATGGCCCAGACCCTGCGCGAACCTTCGGATCGCCTGTCGGTCACGCGGTTCAGCAATTTCACCTATGATATCGGCTCTTTCCTGAAGGCCGGTAAGGCGCGGGCGCCGAAGATCGACGAGATGACGACGCCGCGCCTCGCCGCGATGATGGCCGGGACCGGTCTGGACGCGACACCGGGCGCGGAGAGCGCCAAGGCCGCCCGCGACGCGCTGCGGCTGGAGCTTGCCCGGCGGATCACCCAGCCCCTTCTTGCCCCGATCGCGGCGCTGATCGGCTTCTCGGCGCTGATGATGGGCACGTTTTCGCGCTTCGGCATGTGGCGGCAGATGTCGCTCGCCATTGGTGGGCTGATCGTGGTGCAGGTGCTGCAAAACGCCGCCGAGACCAGTTCCGGGCGCGACCCCTCGCTTTGGCCGAGCCTGATTGCGCCGACGCTGGGCGGGATCGTGATGGTGCTGTTCATGCTGTGGTGGTCGGGGCGTCCGCGCCGTATCCGACCCAAACGGGAGGCTGCCGCGTGACGCTTGCCCTCTATCTTGCGAAACGGTTCCTCCGCAGCTTCCTGATCGTCGCGGCGAGCTTCTGGGGCATCCTGTTCCTGATCGATGTGGTCGAGGAAATCCGCCGCTTCTCCGATCAGGGGCTGAGCCTGCTGCAGCTCTCGGTGCTCTCTGCGCTCAACATTCCCGAGACGATTTACACCATCCTGCCGCTGATCGTGATGCTGTCGGCGGTGGCGCTGTTCGTCGCACTGGCGCGCAGTTCGGAACTGGTGGTTATCCGGGCGGCGGGCCGGTCCGCGCTGCGGATGCTGGCAGCCCCGATCGCGGCGGCGCTGGTGATTGGTCTACTGGCGCTGCTGGTCGGCAACCCGCTCGTCTCCGCCACCTCGAAGCGCTATGAGACGCTCGTCGACCACTACACGTCCGATGGTGGCTCGACCGTCTCGATCGGGCGCGAGGGCGTGTGGATGCGGCAAAGCGCGGGCCTTGCCTCGGACGGAAAATCGCTGGCGCAGGCGGTGATCCATGCCGAGCGCGCCAATGGCGATGCCACGACCCTGCATGGCGTGACCTTCTTGATCTTCGACCCTAATCGCGGCCCGGTGCGCCGGATCGACGCGAAGACCGCGACGCTGGTGCCGGGCGCATGGCAGTTGCAGGACGTGAAGGACTGGCCGCTGGGCGAATCCACCAATCCCGAGCGCGACGCCACCACCCAGGACAGCCTCTCGCTGCCCTCCGATCTGACGGTCGCCAGCATCCGCGACAGTTTCGGCAAGCCCTCCGCGGTGCCGATCTGGCAATTGCCGAGCTTCATCGCGTCGCTCGAGGATGCGGGCTTCTCGGCGCGCCGCCACATCGTGTGGTTCCAGATGGAGCTGGCGCTGCCGGTGCTGCTGGCCGCGATGGTGCTGATCGCTGCCAGCTTCACGATGGATCATGTGCGCTTTGGGGGCATCGGCGCGAAGGTTCTTTTGGCCTTGGCGGCGGGTCTGGGCTTGTTCTTCCTGCGCAATATCGCGCAAGTTCTGGGCGATAACGGACAGATTCCCGTTCTGCTCGCGGCTTGGGCGCCGCCGGTGATCGGGTTGATGCTGCCGCTGGCGCGGCTACTGCACCGGGAGGATGGGTGATGCGGCGGCAATTCGGCGCCTTGGCAGGACGGGCGAGCGCCTTGGCGCTGATCGTCGCGCTTGGCGTGGCGGGACCGCAGACGGTGCGCGCACAAGACGCCACCGCGACAGCCTCCACCACGACACAGGACGCGGCGATCCCCTCTTCGGACGAATTGGCGACGTTGCTGGCCGACCGGGTCTCGATCCGCAATCAGAACGAGCTGGTCGCAGAAGGCAATGTCGAGGTCTTCTACAAGTCGAACCGGCTTTCGGCCAAGCGCGTGGTCTATGACCAGAAGGCGGACAAGCTCTACCTCGAAGGTCCGATCCGGCTGGTGCAGCCCGGTCAGTCGCAGGCGGTGATCCTCGCCTCGCAGGCGGAGCTCTCCTCGGATCTGCAGAACGGCATCCTTCTCAGCGCCCGGATGGTGATGGCGCGCGAATTGCAGCTCGCCGCCGCCCGGATCGAGCGGCGCGACGGCGCGATCACGATCATGAACAAGGTCGTGGCCTCGTCCTGCGAGGTCTGCCGGACCAATCCGACGCCGCTTTGGGAAATCCGCGCGAGCCGCGTCGTGCATAACGCGACCACGCGGCAGATCGTCTTCGAGGATGCCCAGTTCCGCGCGGCGGGCGTGCCGATCGCCTATCTGCCGCGGCTGCGCCTGCCTGCGCCGGGCGTACGACGGATGACGGGCTTCCTCGCCCCGCAATTCCGCACCACGAGCGGTCTCGGACCGGGGCTTCTGGTGCCCTATTTCATCGCGCTCGGGCCCAGCCGCGACCTGACGGTGACGCCCTATTTCGCGACCTCGCGCACCGAGACGCTGAACCTGCGCTACCGGCAGGCCTTCAACTGGGGCAAGATGGAATGGTCGGGCGCGCTGAGCAATGACGACATTCGCAGCGGCACGCGCGGCTATCTCTTCGGCGATCTCGAGGCGCAGCTGCCCCGCGAATTCCGCCTGACCGCACAGCTTCGGCTGGTCAGCGACGACAGCTACCTGCTCAATTACGGGCTCGGCGACGACGACCGGCTGTGGTCGGGTGTCGAGCTCGAACGGGTGCGCCGCGACGAGATGATCTGGACCCGCGTCGGCAATATTCACTCGCTGCGCGCGGATGAGAACAACTCCACCGAACCGATGCTGAGCGGCACCGGCGAATGGATCCGCACCTTCCGCCCCGCTGGGATCGGCGGACAGGGCAGCCTGCGGTTTTCCACCTTGGCGACGCGGCGCGCTTCGAGTTCGACGCTCGATCTCAACGGCGACGGCCGCCCCGACGGGCGCGACATGGTGCGTGGCTCGCTCACCGCCGACTGGCGCCGCAACTGGCTGTTCGGGCCGGGTATGCTGGGCTCGCTCGAGGCGCAATTCGCGGGCGACATCATCGAGACCAACCAGGATCCCGCCTTCAGCGACACGATCCTGCGCGGCCAACCCACCGTCGCCGCGGAAATCCGCTGGCCCTGGGTGAAGACGAGCGGCCGCGCCGCCTATGTGATCGAGCCGGTGGCGCAGATCGTCTGGGCGCCCGATCATCTGGCCGACGCCCCGAACGAGGACAGCCAGCTGCCCGAATTCGACGGCGGCAACCTGTTCTCGCTGACCCGCTATCCGGGCGAGGATGCGCGCGAGACCGGCCTGCGCGCCAATGTCGGGCTCGGCTGGACGCGCTATGACAGCTCCGGCTGGTCGCTGGGCGTCGCGGCGGGCCGCGTCTTCCGCCAGCGCGATCTGAGCCAGTTCTCGCAGGGCACGGGGCTGTCGGGGACGAAATCCGACTGGCTCCTCGCAACCCATCTGGCCACCGCGAACGGGCTGACGCTGTCGAACCGCGCGCTGTTCGACGATAACTTCTCCGTGTCGCGCGACGAGTTGCGGTTGTCGCGGGCCGGCGACGACTTCAACGTCTCGGCAGGCTATCTCTGGCTCGAGAAGAACCCCGCCGAAGGGCGCGACGACAATATGTCGGAACTTATGCTCGACACGGGATGGCGCTGGGGCAACGGCTGGTCGGGCACGCTCAGCACACGTTACGATTTCACCGCCGAGCGCGCCGCGCGCGCAAAGCTCGGCCTGCGCTACCAGACCGAATGCATCGCGGTTGATCTTTCCCTCTCGCGCCGCTTCACGTCATCCACTAGTGTAGCCCCGGAGACCGATTTCGGCCTTTCCGTCCAACTCGTCGGCTTCGGCGCGAGTGGCGGTGCGCCCGCGCGGCGAACCTGCGGAGGGTGAGGCTGAGGATCGCAAAGCGGCCCAGCGGGCCCAGAGGATCAACGAGGCCCAAAGGGCCAAGACTGAACGAGACGAAACGGACAGGCACGCTCATGACGATGATGACCCGACTGCTCACCCTTCTGGCGCTGATGCTCGCCCTGCCTTTCGCCGCAGGGACGGCGCAGGCGCAATCGGGCGGCAGCTTCGCGCCCGTCGTTACCGTCAACGGGATGGGCGTGACCGATTACGAGATCAGCCAGCGCCAGCGCTTCATGCAGCTGCTCAATGCCGGCTCGAACTCCCGCGAGGATGCCGAGAAGGCGCTGATCGAAGATCGCCTGCGCGTCTGGGCCGGCAATCGCATCGGCATCAAGCTCGACGAAGCCGCGATTCAGCAGGGCATGGACGAATTCGCGGGCCGCGCGAACATGACCGGCGAGCAATTCGTGCAGGCGCTGCAGAAGGAGGGCGTCGATCCGAACACCTTCCGCAACTTCACCGAGGCCGGTCTCGTCTGGCGTCAGGTGGTCCGGGCGCGCTTCGGGCCGCAGGTGAACATCACGAAAGCGGACATCGACCGCGCGATGAAGCCCGAAAGCCAGACCGGCAAGGGCGTGAAAGTGCTGATCTCCGAGGCGATCGTGCCCGCCCCGCCGGGCCGCGAGCGCGCGGCGATGGGTCAGGCGCGGCAACTGTCGGCCGCGCAGGGCGAAGGCGCGTTCGCAGCACTCGCACGTCAATATTCGGCCGCTCCCTCGCGGGATCGCGGCGGGCGTCTGGACTGGATGCCGATCGACAAGCTGCCGCCGCAACTGCGCGGCGTGGTGCTCAAGCTCAAGCCCGGCACGGCGACCCAGCCGATCGAACTCAAGGGCGCGGTCGCGGTTTTCATGCTGCGCGCGATCGGTGACGGCGACGCGCCGTCGGGCCCGCAGTCGCTGAGCTACATGACCTTCGCGATCGGCCAGACCGGCTCGCAGCAATCGGCCAAGATCCAGAGCCAGGTGGCCGCGGCGCGCCAATGCAACCAGCTCTACACCATCGGCAAGGGCTTCCCGCCGAGCGCGCTCACCATGCATGAGGACGTGGCGCAGGCGCAGGTGCCGACCAATGTCGGTCTCGCGCTGTCGCATCTCGACGTGGGCGAGAGCGAAGTGATCCCGCAGGGCGCGAACGATCTTCTGGTGATGCTCTGCGATCGCAAGGTGGCCCCCGAGGGCGACCAGTCGGCGGCCCCCGACCGCGATCAGGTCCGCGCGGCGCTGGAGAGCAAGGCGCTCGAAGCCTATGCCAACGGCTACATGGCCGATCTGGAAGCCGACGCGGTGATCGTGCGCAAATGAGCGCCCAACCGACCGATCGCACTGCGGCCCGTGCGCCCGACCGCCCCGTGATCCTCAGCTGCGGCGATCCCTCGGGGGTTGGCCCCGAGATCGCCGCCCGCGCCTGGGAGCATTGCGGCGCGAAGCTGCCCTTCGTCTGGATCGGCGATCCCGCGCATCTGCCGCGCGGCACCAAGATCCGCGAGATCGACCGGCCCTCCGATGCGCTGCGCCATGCCAGCGCCGGGCTGCCGGTGCTGCCCCATCAATTCCCCGCCGCCGCCCTTCCGGGCGAGCCGGACCCGGCCAATGCGAAAGCCGTCATCGACGTGATCGCGCGCGGCGTCGATCTGGTGATGCGCGGCGAAGGCACCGGGCTGACCACCGCGCCGATCAACAAGAAGGCCCTGAAGGACGGGGCAAAGTTCACCTTCCCCGGCCATACCGAATATCTGGCCCATCTCGCGGGCGTCGAGCGGGTGGTGATGATGCTGGCCTCGTCGCGGGTCGATCCGCCGCTGCGCGTGGTGCCCGCCACAATCCATGTCGCGCTCTCCGAGGTGCCGAAACTCCTGACCCCGCAGCTTCTGCGCGAGACGGTGCGGATCACCTATGAAGGGCTGCGGCGCGATTTCGGCTTCTCTGCCCCGCGGATTGCGGTGGCGGGGCTGAACCCGCATGCAGGCGAAGGCGGTGCGATGGGCTCCGAGGAAGGCGACTGGATCGCCGACACGCTCGACGGTCTACGCGAAGAAGGTTACGCCGTCGCGGGCCCGATGCCCGCCGATACGATGTTCCACGCCCGCGCCCGGCAGACTTACGACGCGGCGATCTGCGCCTATCACGATCAGGCGCTGATCCCGATCAAGACGCTCGATTTCGATGGCGGGGTGAATATCACGCTCGGCCTGCCCTTCGTGCGCACCTCGCCCGATCACGGCACCGCCTATGACATCGCGGGTCAAGGCCGCGCCAACCCCGCCTCGCTGATCGCGGCGCTGGAGATGGCGGCCCGGATGGGGGCCGCGCGTCATGACTGAGGCTGCGTGATGGCGACGATCGACGGGCTGCCGCCGCTGCGCGAGGTTCTGCAGACGCATGATCTGGTGGCAAAGAAGAGCCTCGGGCAGAACTTCCTGCTGGACCTGAACCTGACCGCGAAGATCGCGCGCTCTGCGGGCGATCTGACGGGCGCGGATGTGCTGGAGGTCGGCCCCGGCCCCGGCGGTCTGACCCGCGGGCTTCTGGCCGAAGGCGCGCGCAAGGTCCTCGCGATCGAGAAAGACACGCGCTGTCTGCCCGCTCTGGCCGAGATTGCCGAGGCCTATCCGGGACGGCTCGAAGTCATCAATGGCGACGCGCTGCAGATCGACCCGCTCGCGCATCTGACGCCGCCGATCAAGATCGCCGCGAACCTGCCCTATAACGTGGGCACCGAGCTGCTGGTGCGCTGGCTCACGCCGAAAGACTGGCCGCCCTTCTGGGAAAGCCTGACGCTGATGTTCCAGCGCGAGGTGGCCGAGCGGATCGTGGCCAAACCGGGCAGCAAGCATTACGGGCGGCTCGCGATCCTCGCCCAATGGCGTGCCGAGGCGAAGATCGTGATGAGCCTGCCGCCCGAGGCCTTCACGCCCGCCCCGAAGGTCCATTCCGCGGTGGTGCATCTGCGCGCCCTGCCCGAGCCGCGCTATCCGGCCGATGCGGCAACGCTCAGCCGGGTCGTTGCTGCCGGCTTCAACCAGCGCCGCAAGATGCTGCGCGCTTCGCTGAAAGGCGTGGCCCCAGATATCGAGGCGAAGCTGGAACAGGCCGGGATCGCGCCGACCGAGCGCGCCGAACGCGTGACGCTGGAGCAGTTCTGCCGCCTTGCACGCATCGTCGCGGGTCAGGAATGATCCGCCCGGCGCGCGAGGACGACCTGCCGCGCATTGCCGAGATCGCCGAGGCGGCCTTCTCCCGCTACATTCCCCGGATCGGACGCCCACCCGCGCCGATGCTCGCCGATCATGCCGCCGAGCTGCCGCATCTCTGGGTCTGCGAGGGGACGAGTGGGGTCGCGGGCTATATCGGGCTCTTTGCGGATGACGGCCCGCCGCCCCGGTTGCAGATCGAGCCCGTCGCCGTCGAACCGGCCGCGCAGGGCCAGGGGATCGGGCGGCAGTTGATGGCGTTCGCCGAGGCGCGCGCCCGCGAGATCGGCGCGGAAAAGCTGTGGCTTTACGCCAATGCCGCGATGGAGGAGAGCCGCGCGGTCTATGCGCGGCTCGGTTTTGTCGAGCGCGACCGCCGGATGGATGGCGGCTATGACCGGGTGTTTCTGGACAAAGACCTGACCGCCTGAGCGCCGCCCCTGCCCCATCATGCAAAAAGGCCCGCCGATCCGGCGGGCCTTTTGCTATCTCTTGTCCGAGGCTTTACTCGCCAGACGCTTTGGGCAGCTCGGCGCTCGCCTCTGCCTTTTCAGCCTTGTCGGCTTTCGGGGCGCGCGGCTTGCGCGGGGCGCGCGGACGCTTGGGCTTTTCGGCCTTTTCCGCTTTCTCGGCCTTCTCAGGCTGTTCCGCGGCTTTCGGTGCCTCTTCGCTGCTGCGGCTTTCCGGCGTCTCGACGAGGGTGGAATCCTCTTCGAGCTCCAGCTGCGGCATCGGCGGCATCATCTCGGGGCTTTCGGCGCGCTTGTTGCGACCGGAGGATTTCGCCTCGCTGCGCTCTTCGCGACGCTCGGACGTATTGTTGTCCTGAGCTTCGCCCTTCGGCTGCGCCTCGGTCTGGCCGTCATCCTGCTGAGCGTGGTTCTGGCCGTTATTCTGACCGTTGCCACCGCTGTTCTGGCCACCGTGGTTCTGACCACCATTATTCTGGCCACCATTGTTCTGGTTGCCGTTATTCTGGTTGTTCTGGTTGTTCTGGTTGTTTTGCTGGCGCTGCTGGTTGCGGGCCTCTTGCTCGCGAGCCTGTTCTTTCTGCGCCTCGCCCAGCATTCGCGTGTAATGCTCTGCGTGCTGCAGGAAGTTCTGTTCGGCCACGCGATCGTTGCCGAGCTGCGCATCGCGCGCAAGCTGAAGATATTTGTCGATGATCTGCTGCGGCGTACCGCGCACCTTGCCTTCGGGGCCGGAGCTGTCGAAGACGCGGTTAACGATATTGCCCATCGACCGTTGACGGTTCGACTTATTGCGCGAACGGGATTTCGAAGATCTCATGGCTTTCGTTTTCTTGGCCCGTTGTCACGGGCTTTTCGGAAATGGCCGCTAATGCGTGGCCTGCGGGCTGAACTGTCACGCTGGGCATACTTGCCCGGTTTCGTTCCTAACACCCGCGCTGTGAAGCTGAGCCGTGCGGTGGATCAATATCCGCCCTGCACAGGCTTGACTAAACATGCGGGGGGCCACCTTTCAAGTCAGAAAATCGGTCAAATCCGCGATTTCCGCCGATTCGCGGGGTTTTCCCCAAGTTTTTGGGCGATTTCGCGCTCAGGAAGCGCCGCAATCCGCCGTATCGCCGGATTTATGCGCCAAAACGACGCGGTCGCGCCCATCGAGATCTTGGCGGGTCTCGATCCGCTCGAAACCTTGGGCCGCGAAGAGGTCACTGACCGCCTGCGCCTGTGTCGGGCCGATCTCCACCGCGAGACGCCCACCTGCGAGCAGCCGCGCGCCTGCCCCGCGCGTAATCGCGCGATAGGCGTCGAGCCCGTCGCCACCGGGGGTCAGCGCCGAGAGCGGCTCCCAGTCGCGCACATCCTGCGAGAGCCCCGCCATTTCGTCTTGGGCGATATAGGGCGGGTTCGAGACGATGAGGTCGTAGCGCCCCGGCACATTGGCAAACCAGTCTGAAATCAGGAACTTGGCGCGTTTGGCCACACCGAGCGCCTCGGCATTGGATTTCGCGACCTCCAGCGCGGCGTCCGACAGATCGGTCCCCGTCCCCGCCGCGAAGGGCATGGATTTCAGCAGCGAAATCAGGATGCAGCCGGTGCCCGTGCCAAGGTCCAGCGCGTGGACGAAGGGCCGCTCCAGCGCCACCTCGACCAGCAGTTCGGTCTCCGGGCGCGGGTCGAGCGTGTCTCGGGTGACGCGGAATTCATGCCCCCAAAAGAGGCGCTTGCCGGTGATCTGGGCGACGGGCTGACGGGCTTCGCGGGCAGTCAGCGCCACCTCAAACTGGGCGGCTGCGTCCTCTGGCAGCGGGTCTTGCAGCGCGAGCGTCAGCCGATCGGGCGCGATCTGCAGCGCATGGGCCAAAAGCCTGCGCGCATCGGTCTGCGCGCCCTCGATCCCGGCCTCGCGCAGCCGCCGCGTCGCGGCGACCAACGCATCTTGCGCCCTCACGCCTCCATCTCCGCCAGCTTGGCCGCTTGATCGTCGGCAATCAGCGCGTCGACCACCTCGTCGATCTCGCCTTCCATAACCTTATCAAGGGAATAGAGCGTAAGATTGATGCGGTGATCGGTCAGCCGCCCTTGCGGGAAATTATAGGTGCGGATGCGCTCCGAGCGGTCGCCGGAGCCCA
Organism: Thioclava sp. UBA3469; assembly: GCF_002378135.1. Taxonomy (NCBI): domain Bacteria; kingdom Pseudomonadati; phylum Pseudomonadota; class Alphaproteobacteria; order Rhodobacterales; family Paracoccaceae; genus Thioclava; species Thioclava sp. UBA3469. Next base: position 25,277 of record NZ_DFRG01000045.1, on the reverse strand, counting down.
CCTGAGACTTCCGCGTCTCGGCGCGCTCGGAGGCTGCGCGGTCGCGTTCGGCCTCGAACAGCCGCGCGCGCAGCACCGCCATCGCATTGGCGCGGTTCTGGTGCTGAGATTTCTCCGACGAGGTCACGACGATCCCGGTCGGGATATGGGTGATGCGCACCGCCGAGTCCGTCGTGTTGACGTGCTGGCCGCCCGCCCCGGAGGCCCGCATCGTGTCGATCCGGATGTCGTTGGCGGGAATGTCGATATCGACCGCCTCGACCTCGGGCAGCACCGCCACGGTCGCGGCCGAGGTATGGATGCGCCCGCCGGCCTCGGTTTCCGGCACGCGCTGCACGCGGTGGACGCCGGACTCGTATTTCAGGCGTGCAAAGACGCCCTCGCCCTCGATCCGGGCCACGGCTTCCTTGACGCCGCCCAGCTCGGTCTCGGTCAGCTCCATCATCTCGAACCGCCAGCCGTGTTTCTCGGCGTATTTCTGATACATCCGCAGCAGGTTGCCCGCGAAAAGCGCCGCTTCCTCGCCGCCCGTGCCGGGGCGGATCTCCAAGATCGCGGGGCGCGCGTCGGCGGCATCCTTGGGCAGAAGCGCCACGCGCAAAGCCTGCTCCATCTCGGGTATGCGGGATTTGAGGCGCGGCAATTCCTCTTCGGCCAGATCGCGCATTTCCGGATCGCTCAGCCAGCCTTCCGCCTCGTCCAGATCGGCACGGGCCTGACGCCAGGCCTCGATCTGGGTCACGACCGGCTTCAATTCGGAATATTCGCGGCTGATTTCGGCGATCTTGGCGGGCTCCGCACCAGCGTTGAGCAGCGCCTCGAGGTACTCGAAGCGCGCGAGGATCTGGTCGAGTTTCTCTTCGGGCAACATGGGATCGGTTTGGCGCGAAGCGCGAGGGGCGTCAAGGCAGGAGCGTTGGGAGGGGAGTGTGTTCATGAGGCGGAGGGCCGCGCCCGACCCTTGGGTGGGCGCTTTGCATCCTCGATGGCTGGGCCCTTTATCGCGAAAGCCCGCAAGGCAGTCGTACCCGCGATGACGTCGCCAATGCGC
>NZ_DFRG01000045.1:0-23892 GCF_002378135.1 Thioclava sp. UBA3469 | reverse complement strand
CGGGGGGAGGGTCGGGCGCGGCCCCGGGGCTGGTCGCCCCGCGCGGCATCTTACATCTCGGCGCACCGCATCGAAGGGCCGCCCGTCGCCATCACATATCAGCAGACAGACCACGCCTCCCTTTACGGCTCGGGTCCTATCACCTAGATAAACAGTCGAGTAATTCGATAGGCGCCCGCGCGCGCCCCCGCCGATGAAAGAGGCTTCCATGACCGCCACGCCCGAAGAGCCGCTTGAAGGCACGCCGCTGATCAAGCCCTCGACGACCGATCACCCGCTCTACGAAAATGTCGTGGAAGCGTGCCGCACCGTCTATGACCCGGAAATCCCGGTGAACATCTACGATCTCGGCCTCGTCTACACGATCGAGATCAGCCCCGAGAATGACGCGAAGGTGATCATGACGCTCACCGCGCCGGGCTGCCCCGTCGCGGGCGAGATGCCGGGCTGGGTTCACGATGCCGTGGCCTGCGTGGGTGGTCTGCGCGATGTCGATGTCGAGATGACCTTCGATCCGCAATGGGGCATGGACATGATGTCCGACGAGGCGCGGCTCGAACTGGGCTTCATGTGAGGTCCGGAGGGGGCTCTGCCCCCGCCCCCTGCGGGTGCCCCCCGGGATATTTCAGACCAAGAGGAAGGGAGCCACGCGGCTCCCTTTTTGCTTCCTCGCATTTGCGCACAGGGGCGTTGCGCTTCCCGCCGCCTTGCCCATCGCGCTGCAAGACCCATCTCATGCTGCCGAATGTCAAACCCGATGAGAGGCCCGACTAGATGACCGACATGGCTGATACGCTTTTCTCCCCCACGAAGCTCGGCGCGATCGAGATCGCCAACCGTTTCGTGATGGCCCCGCTGACCCGCAACCGCGCGCCCGACCTGCATCCGACCGACATGACGGTGGAATATTACCGCCAGCGCGCAGGTGCGGGTCTGATCATCACCGAAGGCACGCAGATTTCGCCGATGGGGCAGGGCTATGCCTGGACGCCGGGCATCTATAACGACGCGCAGGTCGCGGGCTGGAAGAAGGTCACCGAGGCCGTGCATGGCGCTGGCGGCAAGATCGTCGCGCAGATCTGGCATGTTGGCCGGATTTCGGTGCCGCAGCTTCTGGATGGGCGCGACCCTGTCGGCCCCTCGGCGATCTCGGCCGAGGCGAAAACCTTCGACGGTGAAGGCTTCGTCGCGACCACCACGCCCCATGCGCTGACGGTCGAAGAGATTGCCGCCACGGTCGAGGATTACCGAAACGCCGCGCGCAACGCGAAAGCCGCGGGCTTCGATGGCGTCGAGATCCACGCCGCGAATGGCTACCTGATCGACCAGTTCCTGCGCGACACCTCGAACAAACGCGAGGACGCATATGGCGGCTCGATCGAGAACCGCACCCGCTTCCTGCGCGAAGTCGTGGACGCGGTGACCGAAATCCTCGGCGCCGAGCGCGTGGGCATTCGCCTTTCGCCGTGGTCGAACGCGAATAACGTGGGCATCGACAGCAACACCGCGGAGCTGTTCGGCGCGGTGGTCGAGTTCCTCAACACCAAGCCGATGGCCTATGTCCATTTCGTCGAAGGCCAGACCGGCGGTCCGCGCGAGTGGCCCGCGGACGGGATCGAAACGCTGCGCGCGAAGTCGAAGGCGCCCTATATCGCCAATAACGGCTACGACAAGGGGATGGCCGAGGCCGCGCTGAAAGAGGGCGCGGCGGCGGTGGCCTTCGGCAAGCTCTTCATCGCGAACCCGGACCTGCCGACGCGTTTCGAGAAGGACGCGCCGCTCAACGAGCCGAATCCGGGCACGTTCTACGGCGGCGGCGCTGAGGGCTATACGGATTATCCGTTCCTCGATGAATAACGCAGGCCAATTTGCCTGCTAGATAGTTAATGCAGGCGTTTTTACTTGCATATCGCCATGCGCAGGCATTATAACCTGCGCATGGCTTATTTTTGTGTCCTTACCGGCGATATCGTCGCCTCGACCCGGCTCTCGGCGTCGGAGTTAAGCGCGGCGCTCGATGCGATCGAGGGGGCGGCGGCAGTGCTGCGGCCCGCATTGGGCGACGCGGCTTTCGCCCGCAATCGCGGCGATGGTTGGCAGATCGCGATCACCGAGCCGCGCTATCAGGCAAGGCTGGCCGTGCTGATCGAGGCCGAGTTGCGCGCTCTGGGCGAGGCATTCTCGACCCGGATCGCGATTGCCGAGGGTGATGGCACGCTGCCTGCCGATGGCGACCTGAACGGGGCGTCGGGGCCGGTCTTCACCGCCTCTGGGCAGTTGCTGGACCGCCTCGCCGGGTCGCGTATCGCCCATGCCGCGGGCGGGGCCTTAGGAGCAGCGCTGCGACTGTTCGATCACATCTCGGAAGACTGGACTCCAGCGCAGGCGCGCGCGATCGCGCCGATGTTGCGCATCAAACCTCCGACCCAGACCGCCGCCGCATCCGAAATCGGCATCACCCGGCAATCGCTATCACAGGCCTTGGCAAGCGCGGCTTACCCGGCCATCGTGGAGGCCTTGGCGATGATCGAGGAGACCCCATGATCGAGACTTTCGCGGCGCTTCTCTTCGCCCATGCCTTCACCGATTTCGCGTTTCAAAGCAGCGACATGGCGGCGAAGAAGGCCGGGCGGGAATTGGCTGCGCTGGCCACGCATATCGCGATCCTTGCGGGGCTGACGCTGTTGGTGGGGCTGCAACTGAGCTGGGCGCTGATCGGGGTGCTGGCGCTGGTCGCCCTCAGCCATCTGGTGATCGACATCGCCAAGAGCTTCGCGCCGCGCGAACAGGCCCTCGCCGCCTTCCTCGGCGATCAAGCCGCTCATCTGGCTGCGACCGCGCTGATCGCCGCCGCCTTCCCGACGTTCTGGGCCAACTCGCTCTGGGCGAACCTCTCTTGGCTCCCCGGCGCTCTGACGCTCGCCACCGGGTTATTGATCACAACCCGCGCGGGCGGCTTCGCGGTGGGGATGCTGATGGCGCAATATGAAAACGACGCCCCGCCCGAAGGCCTGCCCCAGGGCGGGCGGATGATCGGGCTTCTCGAACGCGGGCTGATCTTTCTGTTGGTACTGGCAGGTCAGCCCTCCGGCATCGGCTTCCTGATCGCGGCAAAATCGATCCTGCGCTTCGAGGCGGTCTCCAAGGACGGGGCGAATCCGAAATCCGAATATGTGATCATCGGCACGCTGGCCTCTTTCGGCTGGGCGCTCGCCGCCTCTTACGCCACGCTCGCGCTTTTGGGACAGCTTCCGCCCCTTGGAATCCTGCCCGTCCCCGACTAAATTACTCGGTGAAGGAGAGCCCCCCATGTTCAACGTCCCCGGACAAGATCCCGTCACCCTGACCGACGCCGCCGTCGCGCAGATTGCCAAGCTGATGTCGCGCGAGGATGCGGCTGGCTTCCGCATCGGCGTGAAGAAAGGTGGCTGCGCGGGCATGGAATACACGATGGAGGTCGCGGCCGAGGCCGGGCCGATGGATATCGTCGTGGAAAAGGGTCCCGCCCGTGTGCTGATCGCGCCGATGGCGCAGATGTTCATGCTGGGCACCGAGATCGACTACGAGACCGGCCTTCTGGAATCGGGCTTCAAGTTCCGCAATCCGAACGTGGTCGATGAATGCGGCTGCGGCGAGTCGATCAAGTTCGCCGATATGGAAGCCCCCCAGGCCAACGGCTAAGTCTCGCCCCCGCGCCAATTTGCCCTTTGCGAGCCTGCGCCCCCTGCCCTAATGTCAGGCCCAACGACATCAGGGAGAATAATCGCACATGCGCAAGAAACTGGCCGCCGGCAATTGGAAGATGAACGGGCTCAAGAGCAATCTGGGCGAGGTCACGGCGCTGACCGAAGCGCACCCGTCCCCCGCCTGTGACGTGCTCCTGTGCCCGCCTGCGACGCTGATCGGCGCTATGGCCGAGGCGGCTGGCGGCAAGCTCGCGGTCGGCGGGCAGGATTGCCACATGAACGAGAGCGGGGCGCATACGGGCGACATCTCGGCGCAGATGATTGCAGATGCGGGCGGCTCTTACGTCATCGTCGGCCATTCCGAGCGCCGCGCGGACCACCACGAAAGCGACCTGATCGTGCGCGCCAAGGCCGAGGCGGCGATTGGCGCAGGTCTGATCGCGGTGATCTGCGTGGGCGAGACAGAGGCGCAGCGCGACGGCGAACAGACGCTCGACGTGATCGGCGAACAGCTTGCGGGCTCGGTTCCCGATGGGGCGACGGCCGCCAATTGCGTGATCGCTTATGAACCCGTCTGGGCGATCGGCACGGGCCGCACGCCGACTCTGGAGCAGATCGCCGAGGTGCATGACTTCATGCGCAACACGCTGGTCGCGCGCTTCGCTGATGAGGGCAACGGGATGCGTCTGCTCTATGGCGGCTCGGTCAAACCCTCCAACGCGGAAGAGATTTTCGCGACCTCCAACGTCGATGGCGCGCTGGTGGGCGGGGCCTCGCTCAAGGCGAGCGATTTCGGCGCGATCATCGCCGCTCTGGACGCAAGCTGAGCCAAGTCCCGCGCCGGCCCACGGAGGCCACAGACACAAGGGCCGCGCCGCTTTTCAACGCCGCGCGGCCCACGCAATTTCCCCCGCGCCGCCTTGCGGGCGCCGCCCCGATCTCGTATCACGCGGCCCAAGCTTTCAAGAGGATGACAGATGCGCGCCGAGACGCAGAACACCGTCGAACAGATCCGCAAGTCCCTGACCTTGCTGGGCCAGCGGATGGACCTCGAGACCGCGCCGCACCGGATCGAGGAATTCAACGCGATGATCGAAGACCCCACCCTGTGGGACGATCAGGCGCGCGCGCAGAAACTGATGCGCGACCGGCAGCAACTGATGGACAAGTTCGAAACCTATAACCGGATCAAGCAGGATCTGGAGGACAATGTCGAACTGATCGAGATGGGCGAGATGGAGGACGACGAGGAAGTCGTCTCCGAGGCCGAGGCCTCGCTGGCCGCGCTGAAAGAAACCGCCGCGTCGAAGGAGCTGGAAGCCCTGCTCGATGGTGAGGCGGATGCGAATGACACCTTCCTCGAAATCAACGCAGGCGCGGGCGGTACGGAGGCCTGCGACTGGGCCTCGATGCTGCAGCGGATGTATGTCCGCTGGGCCGAGAAACGCGGCTACGAGGTCGAGCTGCAATCCGAAGAACCGGGTGCCGAGGCCGGGATCAAATCCTGCGCCTACAAGATTTCCGGCCCCAACGCCTATGGCTGGCTGAAATCGGAATCGGGCGTGCACCGCCTCGTGCGGATTTCGCCCTTCGGCAAGGGCACGCGCGAGACCTCGTTTGCGTCGGTCTGGGTCTATCCGGTGGTCGACGACAATATCGAGATCGAGGTGAACCCCGCCGATATCCGCATCGACACGTTCCGTTCTTCGGGTGCGGGCGGTCAGCACGTCAACACGACCGACTCGGCGGTGCGGATCACCCACCACCCGACCGGGATCGTGGTCACCAGTTCCGAGAAGTCGCAGCACCAGAACCGCGACATCGCGATGAAGGCGCTGAAATCGCGCCTCTATCAGATGGAGCTGGAAAAGCGCACCGCGGCGATCAACGAGGCCCACGAGAACAAGGGCTCGGCCGGCTGGGGCAACCAGATCCGCTCTTACGTGCTGCAGCCCTACCAGATGGTGAAGGACCTGCGCACGCAATACGAGACCTCGGACACGCAGGGCGTGCTCGACGGCGATCTCGACGGGTTCATGGCGGCGACGCTGGCGCTCGGCCTCGAAGGCAAATCCCGCGCCGACGCGCAAGCGGAGAGCTGATCGCGAATGGCGGCGCGGGTTCATATTACCGGCGCCGCGGGTTCGGGTACATCTTCGCTGGGGGAACGTCTGGCCGACCGGCTGGGCGTCACCCATCTCGACACCGATCAGTTCTACTGGGCCGAGAGCGACCCGCCCTACACCGTCAAACGCCGCCCCGCTGAACGACTGGCGCTGATGGAGGCGGCGAAGGAGCCGGACGGTTGGGTGATCTCCGGCTCGCTCGACGGCTGGGGGGAGCCCGCAATCGCAGGCGCCGACCTGATCGTCTTCCTCACCGCTCCCACACCGATCCGCCTTGCGCGCCTGCGCAAGCGCGAGGCGGCGCGCTTCGGAACCCGTATCCGCAAGGGCGGCGATATGGAGGCCAATCACGGCTCTTTCCTGACCTGGGCTGCGGGCTATGACGATCCCTATTTCTCTGGGCGCTCGCTGAGCCGCCATCACGAATGGCTGGCAGGCCGGTCCGAGCCGGTGCTGGAACTGTCGGGCACGCGCCCGCTCGACGAGCTGATGGCCGAGTGCCTTACCGCGCTTGGAATGAAACCCTGAGCGGTTTTGGCGCGTATCCTCTCCAGTAGCGAGAGGATGAGCACCGTGGACTTCAAGGACAAACGCATCTGGATCATGGGCGCGAGCTCGGGCATCGGGCAAGCGCTGGCGCGCGAACTGGCCGCGCGCGGGGCGCGACTGGTGCTGTCGGCCCGCTCGGTCGAGCCGCTGGACGCGTTGAAGGCGGAGCTGGGTCAGGGCGAGGTCGTGCCCTGCGACGTCTCCGATCCCGAGAGCCTCGACGATGCGCGCGGCGAGATCCTGAGCCACGGAAAGCTGTACGCAATGATCATCACCGCGGCGCTCTACGATCCCGGTCGTGTCGACGAGATCGAGCGCGATGCGGCGCGCAAGCTGGTGGAGGTGAACCTACTCGGCACGCTCTGGTTCGCGCAGGCCGCGCCGGGGCTGCTGCGCGATGGCGGGCAACTGGTGATTTTCGGCTCGGTCGCGGGGATCTTCGGGCTGCCGAAGGGGCAGCTCTATTCCGCCTCGAAAGCCGCCGTCATCAACCTCGTCGAGAGCCTGCGCGTCGAATATGCCCCCCAGATCGACGTGCGGCTGATCTCTCCCGGTTTCGTGAAGACTCGCCTGACCGAGAAGAACGATTTCGCCATGCCCTTCGTGATCGAAGCCGACGAGGCCGCCCGCCGCATCGCCGACGGGCTGGCCAAGAACCGCTTCGAGACCCACTTCCCCCGCCGCCTCACATGGCAGCTCAAGCTATTGAAACGACTGCCTTATGCCCTCTCTCTACGGCTGACGAAACGGATGGGCGGCTGAGCCTCGCGGCGACGCAGCACGCAATTCTCTGGACAGATCACGCCTGCGTGACGCAACGTGAAGTTGCGGGCCTTGGGGAGAGGGCCCTCAGTCAGGGAGAATACACATGCAAACGATCGCGTCGCCGCCTTCCGAGGTGCCGCATATCCGCGACCTTCAGGTCTCGGAAATACCAGACATCCTGAAAGCAGGATGGAACGATTTCAAACGCGCCCCGGCCTTCGGGCTGATGTTTTCGGGCTTCTACGTGCTCGGTGGCATCGTGCTCTGGACCGTGTTCGCAGCCCAGGGCGAGGAATGGTGGCTGATCCCCTTCGCGCTCGGCTTTCCGCTGCTCGCGCCCTTTGCCGCGATGGGTCTCTACACCGTCAGTCGTAGGCTGGAAGCCCAAGAGCCGCTGGTCTGGCGTGAGGTGATCGCCTGCTGCGTTTCCGAGAAGGACCGCCAGACGCCTTCGATGGCGATGCTGATCCTGATGATGTTCATGTTCTGGGTCTTCGTCGCCCACACGACCTTCGCGCTGTTCATGGGGCTGTCGGCCTTCACCAATGTCTCCAGCTCGCCCGAGATCCTGTTGACCGGCAACGGGCTGACGATGCTGGCGATCGGCTCTGCGATCGGGGCGGCCTTCGCGGCGATCCTGTTTTCCTTCACCGTGGTCGGCCTGCCGCTGATCATGGATCGCGAGATCGACATCATCACCGCGATCATCACTTCGATGCGGGCAGTCGCCGCCAACCCGGTATCGATGGCGATCTGGGGCATGGTGATCGCGGCGAGCCTGTTCATCGGGATGCTGCCGGTCTTTCTTGGCCTGTTCATCGTGTTGCCGGTTCTGGGCCATGCCAGCTGGCATATGTATCGCCGCCTGACGGCCTGAAGACCGGACAATGCTTTCCGAGGGGCGCGAATTTCGCGCCCCTTTGTCATGGATTTATTGAAAGGCGAAAAATGTGAACATATAGTGAACACATGGCAAGAATGACCCTCGATCAGAAACTGGCGATCCTCTCGGATGCGGCGAAATACGATGCCTCCTGCGCGTCGAGCGGGGGGCAAAGACGCGACTCCAAGGATGGCAAAGGGATCGGCTCGGTCACAGGCTCCGGCATCTGTCACGCCTACACGCCGGACGGGCGCTGCATCAGCCTGCTGAAAATCCTGATGACGAATTTCTGCATCTATGATTGCGCCTATTGCGTGAACCGGGTCAGTTCCAACACCCCCCGCGCGCGGTTCTCGCCCGAGGAGGTCGTGACCCTCACGCTGGAATTCTACCGCCGCAACTATATCGAGGGGCTGTTCCTATCCTCCGGCATCATCCGCTCGCCCGACGACACGATGACCGACATGGTACGCATCGCGAAGCTCCTGCGGGTGGAGCATAATTTCCGCGGATACATTCACCTGAAGACCATCCCCGACGCCGCGCCCGAGCTGATCGAGGAGGCCGGGCTTTACGCCGACCGCCTCTCCATCAATGTCGAGCTGCCGACCGACCGCGCGGTGCAGGACTACGCGCCGGAGAAGGACCCCGCCCAGATCCGCCGCGCGATGGGCGATGTGCGGCTGCTGCGCGACGCCCGCAAGGAGCGCAGCTTCACCGGCAAGCGCCCCCCGAAATTCGCGCCCGCGGGCCAGTCGACGCAGATGATCGTCGGCGCGGACGGGGCGAATGACACCACGATCCTGAAGACCTCGACTCGGCTCTATTCGAGCTATGCGCTCAAGCGCGTCTATTACTCCGCCTTCTCGCCGATCCCGGACAGTTCCGCCGCCTTGCCCCTGATCAAGCCGCCCTTGATGCGCGAGCATCGACTCTATCAGGCGGATTGGCTGCTGCGCTTTTACGGCTTCGACGTGGACGAGATTTCGCAAGGCACCACCGATGGCAATCTCGATCTGACGGTCGATCCCAAGCTCGCATGGGCGCTGGCGAACCGGCATCTCTTTCCGCTCGACGTGAACCGGGCCGAGCGCGAGATGCTGCTGCGGGTACCGGGGCTGGGGGTGAAGACGGTGGGTCGGGTGCTGGCGACGCGCCGCCACCGGACGCTGCGCTACGAGGATCTGCGCCGGATGGGGGCGAACCTGAAGCAGGCGAAACCCTTCATCACGCTCTTGGACTGGCATCCGCGCGCGCTGACCGATGCGGCAGACCTGCGCGCCCGTTTCGCCCCACCACCGCAGCAGTTGCAGCTGCTGTGATGCGCACGATCACCCTGCCCGAGATCGGCACGTTCGAGGCGTGGCGAGACGAGGCCCGCGCAGCCTTGGGCGCAGGCATCCCGCCCGAAGAGCTTCTCTGGCATCGCGGGGCGGCGGAGGCCGATCTCTTCGCGCAGGACGCCCCTACCCCCACAGACGGCGCTGTAAGCGTGCCGAAGGGCTTTGTCGATCTCGCCCGCCTCGTGATCTGCCATCGCGACCCAGAGCGCTTCGCACGGGCTTACGCGGTGCTCTGGGCACTGCGATCCGACAAGCGCCTGCTGGAGGACCGCGCCGATCCGCGCATCGACCGGGTGAACCGCATGGCGAAGGAGGTCTCTCGCGACCGCCACAAGATGACCGCCTTCGTGCGCTTCCGCGAGATCGGCGACCCGGACGCCCCGCGCCGCCGCTTCGCCGCGTGGTTCGAGCCCTCGCATTACATCTGCGAACTGACCGCGCCGTTCTTCGTCAAACGCTTCGGCGATATGGACTGGTCGATCTTCACCCCCGATCTGACCGCGCATTTCGAAGCGGGCAAGCTGCGCTTCAGCGACGGCCAGCCGCGCCCTGACTTGCCCGAGGATGGCGCGGAAGACCTCTGGCGCACCTATTTCCGCAACATCTTCAACCCGGCGCGACTGAAGGTCGGCGCGATGCAATCCGAGATGCCGCGCAAGTATTGGCATAACTTGCCCGAGGCCGGGCTTATCTCCAAGATGATCGCGACCGCGCAGGCGCGCGCCGAAGAGATGGCGGCCAACGCACCCACACTCGCCCCGGCCCGCGCGGGCAAGATCACCGAGCGACTGGCGCGCGACCGCGCCACCCCGCCGCCCGCGGGCAACCGCGCGGAATTGCTGGCCGGGCTGAACAGCTGCCGCCGCTGTGCGCTCTGGGAGACCGCGACGCAGGCGGTGCCGGGCGAAGGGCCGCTCGATGCGCCGCTGATGATCGTGGGCGAGCAGCCCGGCGATTTCGAGGATCTCGAGGGGCGCCCCTTCGTCGGCCCCGCGGGGCAGCTTTTCGACGAGGTGGCAGCACGTGCGGGTCTGTCCCGTGAACGCACCTTCCTCACAAATGCGGTGAAGCATTTCAAATTCACTCCGCGCGGCAAGCGGCGCATCCACCAGTCGCCCGACCGGCAGGAAATCCATCACTGTCGCTGGTGGCTCGACCAAGAACGCAGCTTAGTGAAGCCGAAGGCAATCCTCGCGATGGGGGCGACCGCGCTGGAAAGCCTCACCGGGGATCGACGGGGCCTTCTCAAACGGCGCGGCACGGTGGAGGTGCTCGAGGACGGCACGCCGATGCTGATCACCGTCCACCCGTCCTACCTGCTGCGCCTACCCGACATGGAAAAGCCCGCGATGATGCGGGCTTTCGAGGCGGATCTGGTCCGCGCGGCGCAGATGGTGGCCTGAGGGCTCAGCCCAGCACGGCAAGGCTCGGGAAGGTCTCCAGCAGCCAGAAGCTGATCGCCGAGAACGCATTCGTCAGCAGCAGGATCCCGACGACGACCAGCAGCGCGCCCATCGTCTTCTCGATGATCCCCATATAGGCCTTGAGCCGGTTCATCACGCCGATCGCGCGCTGGATGAACAGCGCGGCCAGCAGGAACGGGATGCCCAGACCCAGCGCATAGACCGCCAGCAGAGCCGTCCCGCGCGCCTGATCGCCGCCCTGTGCCGCGAGCGACAGGATCGCGCCCAGTTGCGGGCCGATGCAGGGCGTCCAGCCGAAGGCGAAAGCGAGGCCCAGAACATAGGCGCCAAGCGAGGAGCCGCCCCGGTCGCCCGCATCCAGCCGCGCCTCGCGGTCGAGAATCGGGATGCGGAACACGCCGAGGAAATGTAGGCCGAGGATCACGATCACCCCGCCTGCGATCCGCCCGAACAGCACCTGGTTGGTCAGGAAGAACCGCCCGAAGGTCGAGGCGGCGAACCCCATGAACAGGAACACCGTCGACAGGCCCAGCACGAAGAACAGCGCCGGGACCACCGCCGAGCGTTTGCCCTCACGCAGATCGCCCATGCTCACCCCGCCCATATAGGCGAGATAGGGCGGCACGATCGGCAGCACGCAGGGGCTGAGGAATGACAACAGACCCGCAAAGAGCGCCACGAAGGCGGCGGGCAGGAACGCAGCGGAGACGAGATCGATTCCAAACATGTTCCTCCTCTACCCCATTCCTCGCGCGCGGTCACCGGGTCGTGAGATAACAACAGCGTGGACAAATCAGCGCGGGCGCGCGAGAACCTCCGCCATGACGCCCGATATCGAAATCGATGCGAAGGGGCTGCTCTGCCCCCTGCCCGTTCTGCGCTTGCGCAAAGCGCTCGAGTCGGCCGCCCCCGGCGCGCTGGTTCAACTGGTCGCGACCGACGGGGCGAGCTGGATCGACGTGCCGCATTTCTGCGCGCAAACCGGGCACGAACTGGTCGAGGCCGAGGATTGGGAAGGCGTGAAAGTCTATCTGGTGCGCAAGAGCTGATGACCGTCACGCTACGCCCGGCCCATGACGCGGATCGCGACGCGATTGCCGATCTCTGGCATCTCAGCGCGAGCCTGCCCGGTGTCGGCCCACCGGTGATGCCCAGCCGCACCGCCCTGCGCGCCCGCGTGGACGAGGAAATGACTGCTGGCTGGCAGGTGACCCTCGCCGAGGATCAGGGGCGGATCATGGCGTTTCTCGCATTGAAACCGCGCGAGGCGATCCTGGCCGAGCTTTTCGTCCATCCCGACTGGATCGGGCATGGGATCGGCTCGAGGCTCATGGCGCAGGCCAAGGCGGCGCTCGCGGAGGGGTTCCGCCTCTATACCAGCGAGACCAACAGCCGCGCGCAGGCGTTTTACCTGCATCACGGGATGGAGCGCCTGCAGACCGACACGCATCCGCGCACCGGGCACGCGATGGTCTGGTATGGCTGGCCCGGCAACTAAGCCCCTTGCCGAGCGCAAAAGCGCGTGCCAATCTCCGGCCATTCTCAGGGCGGGGCGAAATTCCCCACCGGCGGTATGCGGCGAAATCCGCGAGCCCGCGAGCGCCTCGCCGTCGTGCGAGGGTCAGCAGATCAGGTGCGAGGCCTGAGCCGACGGTTACAGTCCGGATGGAAGAGAATATGCAGCCGACCCCGTGCCTTGGCGCGTGGGCGCGGACTGCATGTGATCGCCTTGGGTGACGTGTCGCTATGCAAGGAGATTACGATGACACACACCCGTTACGCCTTCATCAAAGCCAATTGGCACGCCGATATCGTCGACCGTGCGCTCGAGGGGTTTCTCGAAGAAATCCCGGAGGCGCAGGTCGATGTCTTCGACGTCCCTGGCGCGTTCGAGCTGCCGATGAAGGCGCAGCAACTGGCCCGCATGGGCCGCTACGGCGCCATCGCGGCGGCGGCGCTGGTCGTCGATGGCGGGATCTATCGGCATGACTTCGTGGCGCAGGCCGTGGTGAATGGCCTGATGCAGGTGGGGCTGGAGACGGGCGTGCCCGTGCTGTCGGTCTCGCTGACCCCGCATCAGTTCCAGGAGACCGATCACCACCGGGCGATCTTTGGCAGCCATTTCGTCGAGAAGGGCCGCGAGGCGGCGCGGGCGGCGCTGCAACTGACCCGACAGGCACAGGACCTGGCCGCCTGAGCGCGGAAAACCAAAGAGAAAAACGAAAAAGGCCGGGCGCTCTGCCCGGCCTTTCTCAAATCTGAAGGTGCCTCAGCGGCTCCACCAACCCCGTTTCTTGGGCTTGGGCGCCTCCTCGGTCATGGTCTCGCCCTCCGTCTCGGTCTCGGCGAAAGCCGGGCCACCGGGCAGTTCGACCGGCGCATCAGGCTGCGGCGTTTCCGGCGGCTGCTCGAACGGAGTTTCCGGTTCGGGCGCGGGCGGCGCTTCCGGCGGCACGTCGACAGGGGTTTCCTGCGGCGTGGGCTCAGGCGTCTCGACCGGTGCGTCGGGCTGCGGCGTCTCCTGCGGCTCGGTCGGCGCGTCAGGCTGCGGGGTTTCCGGCGGCTCGGGCGTCTCGGACGTCGCTGCGACGGGCTCCTCGACCTTCTTGCGCGCACGGGAGCGACGCTTCGGCTTGGGCGCCTCTTCGGCTGCCTCTGCGGCGTCGGCCTTGACCTCTGCGGCGCTGCCTTCGACGGCGGCTTGCGCATCCGCCTCGGGATCCACCTTCTTGCGCGACCGCGTGCGACGCTTCGGCTTGGGCGCTTCTTCCTCGGCCTTGGCCTCGGTGCCCTCAGCGGGGGCTTCAGCGGTCTCGGCTTCGGGTTTCGGCTCTTCCACCTTCTTGCGGGCGCGCGAGCGGCGCTTGGGCTTCGGCGCTTCTTCCTCGGGCTGAGCCTCAGTCTTCGCGTCGGTTTGCGCCTCGGTTTTAGCCTCGTCCGCCGGAGCTTCCGCCGCATGCGCGGGTTCGGCCTTGGCGGGGGGCTCCTGCCCTTCGGTCACGTCCGAGGACTGATCGCCCGTGGACTGGTCCTTGGCGGGCTGGTCATCCGACGACTGATCGCCGTTCTCCGAGGAGTCGTTATTCTCCTCGTTTTCGCCATTCGACTTCCGGCGACGACGACGACGACGACGCTTCTTCTTCGGCTGCTCCTCGGCTTCGGTCTCGGCCTTCTGGGTCTGCTCCTCGGCCTCGGCCTCGGCTTCAACTTCGATCTCCGCCTCGTCCTCGGCGTCGTCGATCTCGGCCATCAGGCTGGCCGAAGCCGACACCACGGGGCTGTCCACTTCCGCGACATTGCGTGTCGCAGTCTTAAACTTCTCGATGGTGAAATCGGGCGAGACGAGTTCCGGCGCGGCTTCGATGCGCACGGACATGCCGTAACGCGCCTCGATCACCGCCACATGTTCGCGCTTGGCGTTCATCAGGTAGTTGGCGACCGCGACGGGGGCACGCACCAGAACCTCGCGGGTCCGTTTGCGGGTGCCCTCTTCCTCGATCGCGCGCAGGACGCTCAGCGCGAGGCTGTCATCGGAGCGGATCAAGCCGGTGCCGTGGCAATGCGCGCAGGGCTGCGTCGTGGATTCGATCATGCCAGGACGCAGACGCTGGCGGCTCATCTCGAGCAGGCCGAAGCCGGAGATACGGCCGACCTGAATGCGCGCGCGGTCGGTCTTCAGACGCTCCTTCATGCGCTTCTCGACGGCGTTGTTGTTCTTACGCTCGTCCATGTCGATGAAGTCGATNNCCGCGCCGCCGCCGTCGGCGTTTGCCACTCGAATCCTCACTGCTATCACTGGAGCGGGCTTCGGATTTCTTGGCTTTGTTGGTGACGTCGCCTTCGTCCTCTCTTTCCATACGGATCGCCGGTGGGATCAACGTATCGTCGCCCTCGAACGTCGCCGTCAGGCCGTACTTTTCTTCGATATCGGCCAGAGACTGGCGTTTGTTGTTGAGAACGAACAGGGCGACGCTGGTCGGCGCGTATACGGTGATTTCGCCGTGGGGCTTGCGCATGCCTTCTTCCTCGACGGCGCGAATGACCTCGACCGCGGTGGTGTCCGTGGAACGCCGAATGCCGGTGCCTTGACAGTAGGGGCAGGGCTCAGAACTCGTCTCGATGAGACTAGGGCGCAGGCGTTGACGTGACAGTTCTAAAAGGCCGAACGGACTGATACGTCCGATCTGAATCCGCGCGCGGTCTGGCCGCATAGCTTCCTTCAGAGCCCGTTCAACTTTGCCTTGGTTGCGGTGCACTTCCATGTCGATGAAGTCGATCACGATCAGACCGGCGAGGTCGCGCAGCCGCAGCTGGCGGGCCACCTCGTCGGCGGCCTCCAGGTTGGTCTTGAGCGCGGTTTCCTCGATCGAGCCTTCCTTGGTCGCCCGGCCCGAGTTCACGTCGATGGCGACGAGCGCTTCGGTGACGCCGATCACGATGTAACCGCCGGACTTGAGCTGCACGGTCGGGTTGAACATCGAGGCGAGGTAGCTTTCCACCTGATGGCGCGCGAACAGCGGCAGCGACTCGGCGTAGTGCTTCACGTTCTTGGCGTGGCTCGGCATGATCATCTTCATGAAAGCCTTGGCCGCGCGGTAGCCGCGCTCGCCCTCGACGAGAACCTCGTCGATATCCTTGTTGTAGAGGTCGCGGATCGACCGCTTGATCAGATCGCCTTCCTCGTAGATCGGCGCCGGCGCGACGGATTTCATCGTCAGGTCGCGGATCTGCTCCCACAGGCGCATCAGGTATTCGTAGTCGCGCTTGATCTCGGTCTTGGTGCGCTGCGCACCGGCCGTGCGCACGATCAGGCCCGCGCCCTTCGGCACGTCCAGCTCGCCTGCGATTTCCTTGAGCTTCTTGCGGTCGGCGGCGTTGGTGATCTTGCGCGAGATGCCACCACCGCGCGCGGTGTTGGGCATGAGCACGCAGTAGCGGCCTGCCAGCGAGAGATAGGTGGTCAGCGCCGCGCCCTTGTTGCCGCGCTCTTCCTTGACGACCTGCACCAGCATGATCTGGCGCACCTTGATCACTTCCTGGATCTTGTAGCGGCGCGGACGCGGCTTGCGGGCCGGACGGATTTCTTCTTCGACATCCTCGTCGGCGACGGATTCGATGCCGCTATCGGCCTCGGCAGCGTCATCGCCCGCGTCGTCGTCATCGTCGTCGGAGTCGTCGCTGTCATCCTCGTCGGAGGCGGTCTCAGCCGCAGCGGCGGGCGTCGAGGCGGCTTCCTGAGCGGGCGCGTCCTCGGCCGGGGCCTCGGAGGTGTCCGTCTGCACTTCGGCTTTGGTCTCGTCGCTGGAGGCGTCGGCGCTCTCGCCTTCGGCTTCCGGATCGACAACGCCCATGCCCGGGATCTCGTCCGAGCTGACGACCGCCTCGTCCTGCTTGGCCTTCTCCGCCTTGTTCGACGACCGGCGCGAACGGCGGCGGCGCGAAGATTTCGGCTTTTCCTCTTCCGCAGCCGCGGCTTCGGCGAGCTGGCGTTCTTCTTCCAGCAGCGCTTCGCGGTCGGCGACCGGGATCTGGTAGTAATCGGGGTGGATTTCCGCGAAGGCGAGGAAGCCGTGCCGGTTTCCGCCGTAGTCGACGAAGGCCGCCTGCAGCGACGGTTCGACGCGCGTTACTTTCGCGAGATAGATATTTCC
Organism: Thioclava sp. UBA3469; assembly: GCF_002378135.1. NCBI lineage: Bacteria > Pseudomonadati > Pseudomonadota > Alphaproteobacteria > Rhodobacterales > Paracoccaceae > Thioclava > Thioclava sp. UBA3469. The sequence goes on along the minus strand of NZ_DFRG01000045.1, from coordinate 7,465 downwards.
GGCGAGCTGCCGTTTGTTGATGGTCTCAAAGTCGAATTCTTCAACCTTGTTGCCGTCCACCACCACGACGCGGGTCTCTTCCGCGTGGGTGGCATCGATAAGCATCTTCTTTGCCATGTAAATCCAATAGGTCAGCCCTTTGCGACCTGCCCGGGGGCGCGGCGCTGTCTTGGGCTGAAACTGTCCTTGAGGCGAGGTTGCGGACATGCGTGCAGACGGCGGTGGCGTCGAGCCTGCCCGTCCTCATCTGCGATATCCCGTCACGCATCATCGCGGTTCTTTCCAAGGCGCGGTCGGCTTAGCCGCTTGGCGCCCAATTAACGGCCTCCGTCCCGGCAAATGCGGAAGAGGGAGACAAACTTGCGGCCTTTCGGCCAATCGGTTGAGCCGGGGCCCCTTGCGCATCATCTGCGCCGGATCGGCCAAGGCATCAGCGAATTTCGGTGGGTTCACACTTATGGCGTGAAACCGACTGGTTCTGACCATAGCGGCACAGCCTACGGGAACACAATCGAATTTTCGTAAGGGAAGGGTTAATCGCACCCCGGATTCTCGCGATGTTCAGCGATTAGGCAGGCCCGTTCCGGGGTTTTGCCGCCGCAGGCCGGAAAATGCCGCGGCGCGGTGCCATTCAGGCCCGCGCCGCTCACGTCGTATTGTTCGAAGGCCACCCTCATGCCCCGCACCTAGAGGCGAAGATGCGGGCACGCGTTCCTTTAAAGGTAATCCGCGCGGGCGAGGCCGTATTTGGCCATCTTCTCGTTCAAGGTCCGGCGCGGCAGGCACAGCTCTTCCATCACCGCCGAGATCGAGCCCTTGTGGCGCCGCATCGTGTTGTCAATCAGCATCTTTTCGAAGCTCTCGACATATTCCTTGAGCGGCTTGCCCTCGGTGGTGATCGCCGCCGGCCCAGTCTCTTCGTCGTCGGTCATCAGAAGCGACGCGATCGAGCCCGAGCCACGGCGCGATTGCAGCACAGCGCGTTCGGCCACGTTGATCAGCTGGCGCACATTGCCCGGCCACGGAGCCTGCAGCAGTTGGGCTGCTTCCTGCGCGGTCACCTCCGGCACGTCGCAGCCATATTCGTCGGCGAATTGCTCGGACATGCGGTTGAACAGCGTCAGGATATCCTCGCCGCGTGCCCGCAGCGGCGGCAGGGTGATCTTCAGCGCGGCCAAGCGATAATAGAGGTCGGGGCGCAGCGCGTCCTCGACCGTCTTGCCCTCGCCATGGGTATTGCAGATCGCGACGATGCGCGTCTCCGCCGGAGCGCCCTGATCGTTGATGAATTGCAAGAGCCGCGCCTGCAGCGACTGGCTCAGCGCCTCGACATCCTCGAGGCACAGCGTGCCGCCGCGCGCCTCTTCCATCAGCGGCAGACCGCCCTCTTCGACCGGGCCGAACAGCTTGGCCGAGAGCGCCTCTTCGGTCAGCGCGGCACAGCTGACCACGACGAATTTCTTGCCCGCACGCGGGCCCGTCGCGTGCAGCGCATGGGCCACCAGCGTCTTGCCGGTGCCGGTCTCGCCGTCGATCAGAACGTGGCCATCCGCCTGCGACAGATCGAGAATATCTTCGCGCAGACGCTCCATCGGCTCGGAAGTGCCGATCAGCTTGCCCATCACCTTCTCGCCCTCGGCCAGATCGCGGCGCAGCGCGCGGTTGTCGAGCGTCGTGCGGCGCGCCTGCGTGGCGCGCTTGGCCAGTTCGGTCATCCGATCCGGCGAGAACGGCTTTTCCATGAAGTCCATCGCGCCAAGGCGCATCGCCTCGACCGCCATCGGCACATCGCCGTGGCCGGTGATCATGATGACTGGCAGACCGCTATCGATCCCCATCAGCCGCTTGAGAAAGGCCATCCCGTCCATGCCGGGCATCCGGATGTCGGTGATCACCACGCCCGGCCAATCGGGGCCGATCACTTTCAGCGCGTCTTCGGCGCTGGCATAGGTCTCGGCGTCGAAGCCCGACAGCGCCAGCCACTGGCTGACGGATTGCCGCATATCTTCCTCGTCATCGACGATCGCTACCTTCATTAGTCTTGCCATGTCTTACTCCGCGGCCTTTATGGCCCTGTTCTTGTCCGCCAGGAGGGGCAACTGAACTTCGAACACTGCACCCCCGCTTTCGGAATTATGGGCGGTCAGACGACCCCCGAAATCACTGATGATGGAGGACGAGATCGCGAGGCCCAGCCCCGTCCCTTCCCCCGGTTTCTTCGTGGTCCAGAACGGCTCGAACAGCTTGTCGAGATCCGAAATACCGGGACCGTTATCACGCACGCTCAGCACGGCCGTCTCACCCGAGGTAAGCAACAACTCCACTTGAGGTTCCTCAACCGACTTGGTGGCGTCGAGTGCATTTCGCAACAGGTTGATGATCACCTGCTCCAGCCGGATGCGGTCCGCCATGACCATAACAGGACTGCGCGGCATGGTGCGCGAAATGTGCAATTTGCGAATTTTCAGCTGCGGCTCCATCATCGAGAGCGCCTCCGACAGCGCCACCCGCAGGTCCACCGGCTCGAAGGCCTCGCCACCCTTGCGGGCATAGGATTTCAGCTGCCGCGTGATCGCGCCCATCCGCCCGATCAAGTCGTCGATGCGCTGGAACGACGACAGCGCCTCCTCGACCCGGGCGCGCTGCAACAGCAGTTTTGCGCCGGCCAGATAGGTCTTCATCGCGGCCAGGGGCTGGTTCAGTTCGTGGCTGACGGCAGCCGACATCTCGCCCAGAGCCGCGAGTTTCGAGCTTTGCGCGATCGTCTGCTCGGCCACCGCCAGATCCTGCTGCGCCTTCTCGCGCTCGGCGATCTCGCGGCTCAGCCGGGTGTTGAGCTGGCGCAGCTCCGCCGATTCCGCGCGCAATTCCTGACTTTGCCGCCGCGCGCGCCGCGACAGCGCATAGAAGACCAACGCCAGCAGGATCGCGAAGCCCATGATCTCGAGCGCAAGCACCGCATTCACCCGCTCGCGCACTGAATCGTAGCTGGTAAAGGCGATCATCTTCCAGCCGCGGAAGGGAATGCGCGCCTCGGTGCGCATCACCGCGCGGCCCTTGAGATAGGCGTCGGGCGCGTCATTGGCCCAATCGGCGGTCGCCTGCAGCGCGCGCTCGATCGCGGAAGGAGCAGACCGCGCGGCCAACGCCTCCGACATCGTCACCCCGCGCCAGCGCGGCTCGGTCGTCAGGATGATCTTGCCTTCGCTGTCGACCACCGCCAGCGCATCGGAAATCCCGGCCCAGGCGCGTTCGAATTTCGACAGATCCGCCTCGACCACAATCACGCCGACGGGCTTGTTGTTCTGGATGACGGCCCGCGAATAATCGAACTCGGTGCCGCCCGCCTCGGGCTCGTTGAGCGAGAAGATCGTCCCGCGCGAACGGGTCGCATCGACGAAGAAGGGCGCATTCGGGAAGGGCGAGCCGATCTGCGTGCGATTGGTCGACGCCACCACCCGGCCCTGCATATCCAACAGCCGGATCGAAGCCACCGCGACCTCTTTCTTGGCCGTGATCAACTGCGCCGAGGCGGTGGAATAATCCGTTGTATCAAGGGCTTGCGTCAGCTCCGGATCGCGCGCGAGCAACAGCGGCACCACGGATGTCCGCTGCAGCTCGGACATGATGTTGCCGGTGTAAAGCGCAAGCCGCAGCTCGGTGCGCACGCGCGTCGTCTCGGTGAAACGCTGGGTCAGCCACTGGTTGGTGATCCACATCACCGCCCCCGCCAGCGCGAGGATCAGCACCACAGCGACGCGCAGCAGCCAACGGGCGCGTGGCGAGCGCGCCATCACGCCGAGCCCGCCCTCACTCTCGGGCGGCTCGTCAGGTAAAATCGTCGAACGTGTCTGCACGTGCGTCATGCGCGAAGTCTAAGCCAAGGCCCAGAGCGCAACAAGCGCGCGAGATCAGGCGGTTGCCAGCATCCCGCTCAACGCGCGGAAAAGCGCCGCCCCATCGGCGCCGCCCTGCGCAGGCTCGATCGCGCGCTCGGGGTGAGGCATCATGCCCAGCACCCGGCGGTTCTCGCTCAGCACGCCCGCGATATCGTCGACGGAGCCGTTGGGATTCTCGACATAGCGGAACGCCACGCAGTCCTCGCCCTCGATGCGGGCAAGGCCTTCGGGGTCGATCTGGTAATTGCCGTCATGGTGGGCGACCGGGATCACGATCTCCTGCCCCGCCTCATAGCCCGAGGTATAGGCGCTGTCGGTCGTCGCGACGCGCAGAGCCAGCGGTTTCGAGACGAATTTCAGCCCTGCATTACGCATCAAGGCGCCCGGCAGCAGCCGCATCTCGGTCAGCACCTGAAAACCGTTGCAGATGCCGATGACATAGCCGCCCTTGCCTGCGAAATCGGCCACCGCCTGCCCGATGGGCGAGCGCGAGGCGATCGCGCCGCAGCGCAGATAATCGCCATAGGAGAACCCGCCCGGCACACCGATGATATCGATGCCTTCGGGCAATGCGGTTTCCTTGTGCCAGACCTTGACGACATCCGCCCCGGCTGCGGCGAAGGCCATGCTCAGGTCGCGGTCGCAATTCGATCCGGGGAAGGTGATGACGGCGGCTTTCATGGGTGCAAACTCCTGGCCTTGAGGGTCGAACCTGTCGGGTAAGGCCTGTGCGGCCTTCGGCTTGGTACAAATATCCCGGGGGGAATTGGCCGGCTGGCCAAGGGGGGCAGCGCCCGCCACCCGACCCGGATCAGGCGATCTCGATGGTGTATTTCTCGATCACGGTATTGGCGAGGAGCTTCTCGCACATTTCCTTCACCTCGGCCTCGGCAGAGGCTGCATCGGTGGCGCTCAGGTCCAGCTCGATCACCTTCCCCTGACGCACGCCTTCGACGCCGCCGAACCCCATATGGCCCAACGCGTGGCGCACGGCCTCGCCCTGCGGGTCGAGCACCCCATCCTTCAGCATCACATGAACGCGGGCTTTCATCACGAGCGGTCCTTTCAGTTGATCAGCGTCGGTTTGATCGGCTGGGTATTGGTCGGCAGCACGCCAAGGCGCTTGGCGACTTCGGTATAGGCATCGGTCAGGTTGCCCAGATCGCGGCGGAACACGTCCTTGTCGAGCTTCTGGCCCGTCTTGACGTCCCACAGGCGGCAGCTGTCGGGGCTGATCTCGTCGGCCACGATCAGGCGCATGAAATCGCCATCCCAGACTCGGCCGATCTCGATCTTGAAATCGACCAGCTTGATGCCGACGCCGTAGAACACACCGGTCAGGAAGTCGTTCACGCGCAGCGCCAGCGCCACGATGTCGTCGAGGTCCTGCTGGCTCGCCCAACCGAAGGCGATGATATATTCTTCGGGCACGAGCGGATCGCCCAGATCGTCGTTCTTGTAGCTGTATTCGACGATCGGACGCGGCAGCGGCGTGCCCTCTTCCATGCCCAGACGCTTCGCGATCGAACCGGCGGCGAAGTTGCGCACGATCACCTCGAGCGGCACGATCTCCACCTGACGGATCAACTGCTCGCGCATGTTGAGCCGTTTGATGAAGTGGTTCGGCACGCCGATATTGGTCAGGCCGGTCATGAAATACTCGGACAGGCGGTTGTTGAGCACGCCCTTGCCCTCGATCACGTCCTTCTTCTGCGCGTTGAAGGCGGTTGCGTCGTCCTTGAAATACTGGACCAGCGTTCCGGGCTCGGGGCCTTCATACAGAACCTTCGCCTTGCCTTCGTAGATCTTCTTGCGCCGGGGTGCCATCGCGTCTCCGTTCTCACTTGGCGCGGCGGTGCCAGGGCCTGCGCCGCATACCGTCGGGAATGCCGCGCCCGCCCCTGCGCGCCGTCCGCGAAAGGGTGTTGCCCGCCCTATAGGACAAGCCCGCGAGTCTCGCAAGGTAAAGCGCACGCCACTTCACGCAGATGCACAGCCCCGTCAAACCCGCCAAAACGCGGCCCTTTCCTCTTGCGGCGCACGCCGTGCATGTGCATATCGGAGGTAACGGAGACTTTACCGGGAGGGACGTGGGCCATGACCACCTTCGACGATCGCGAAAACGCCTATGAGAACAAGTTCGCGCATGATGCCGAGCTGCAGTTCAAGGCCGATGCCCGCTGCAACAAGATGCTGGGCCAATGGGCCGCAGAGCTTCTGGGCAAAACCGGCCCCGAGGCCGATGCCTATGTCCGCGAGGTCGTGACCTCCGATTTCGAGGAAGCGGGCCACGAAGACGTGTACCGCAAGCTCTCGGGCGATCTCGGCGACAAGGCCGATGAACAGACGATCCGCGCGAAGATGGCCGAATGCATGGCCGAGGCGCGCCGTCAGGTGGTCGACGAGGCCGAGTGAGCCCTCGCCGATGACGTAGATTGAAAGGCCGGATGCCCCGCGCGTCCGGCCTTTTGCATTTCCGCCCGAGATTGCAGCGCCTTCATCAAGAACATGAAGGAAACGAATTTGCCAATTCCCGCCTGTCATGGCAGGAGAAACCCAACCGCCGCGCCCGACGCGGCCCTTTGCATTTGACGAGGCCCTTATGACCGCCCCGAAAACCGACGCGCTGAGCCGCCTTCTGGAAACCCGCGATTGGCTGATGGCCGATGGCGCGACCGGCACCAACCTGTTCAACATGGGGCTGGCCTCGGGCGATGCGCCGGAACTGTGGAATGCCGACGAGCCCGCAAAGATCGCGAAGCTCTATTCGCTGGCCGTCGAAGCGGGCTCGGACCTGTTCCTGACCAACAGTTTCGGCGGCAATGCCTCGCGGCTGAAACTGCACAATGCGCAGAACCGCGTGCGCGAGCTCAACCGCCTTGCCGCCGAGATCGGCCGCGACGTGGCCGACAAGCAGTCGCGCCCCGTGATCGTTGCGGGTTCGATGGGTCCGACCGGCGAGATCTTCGCGCCGATGGGCACGCTGACCCACGAACTCGCGGTCGAGATGTTCCACGAACAGGCCGAGGGTCTGAAAGAGGGCGGCGCGGATATCCTCTGGGTCGAGACGATCTCGGCGCAGGAAGAATACAAGGCCGCCGCCGAGGCCTGCCATCTGGCGGGGATGCCCTGGTGCGGCACGATGAGCTTCGACACCGCAGGCCGCACGATGATGGGGCTGACCTCGCAGGCGATGGTCTCGATGGTCGAAAAGCTGGCTCACCCGCCGCTGGCCTTCGGCGCAAATTGCGGCGTCGGCGCGTCCGACCTGCTGCGCACCGTTCTGGGTTTTGCCGCGACCGGGACCGAGCGCCCGATCATCGCCAAGGGCAATGCGGGCATCCCGAAATATGTCGACGGTCATATCCACTACGACGGCACGCCCGAGCTGATGGCGGAATATGCGGTGATGGCGCGCGATTGCGGCGCCACGATCATCGGCGGCTGCTGCGGCACCATGGCCGAGCATCTGGTGGCGATGCGCGAGGCGCTGGAGACGCGTCCGCGTGGCGAGCGCCCGACGCTCGACCAGATTTCCTCGGTTCTCGGCGGCTTCTCGTCGGAGG